>JAIXVT010000145.1 GCA_027482725.1 Pseudomonadota bacterium
CAACAAACACACCCAACGACACCGGTCCCGCAAGCCCATCCAACTGCACCTGTGTCGCAACACAAAACGCAAACACAGCCATCATGGCAAGCAACACTCGTAAACCCATCCGTGCATAAAACACACAGGCCAAAGCACACGCCACCATCGCAACCGTAAGCCCCGCCCACCCCACAAGCATCCCAACAACCGACCACAAAATTGCTGGCACACAGACATCATGGATACGCTTATTCACTGGATGTTGATGGCTCTCTGCATACTTGTTCATCCAATCGTCGTAAGTCATGGTAACTTTAGGCGGCAAAGACGGAGTTAGGCTCATGATTTATATTTTCCTTTAAGGATGACAACAAAACACGGCACCACAATCAGGGTCAACACCAAAGAAAACGATACGCCGCCAATAATGACCCAAGACATCGGTTTCACCACCTCAGACCCTGATCCTATACTGAGCGCCGTCGGTATTGCCGCCGCAACGGTTGCAAAAGAAGTCATTAAAATTGGCCTCAATCGGTCAGGCGCGGCTTCGAGCAGGGCCGACAAAACGGATCCCCCCTCGGCAACCCTTTGGATCGTAAAATCCACAATCAATATGGAATTCTTTTTCACAATCCCCATGAGGAGCAAAATCCCTATCGAACTAAACAGATTGAGTGATGTCCGGGTCAAAAGCATGGCCAAGAATGCCCCTGCAAAACTGAGAGGGATTACGCTGAGCACCGCGATCGGATACAAGTAGTCGTTATATTGTGCGGCTAAAATCATATATGCCATCACAAACCCCAAAAGAAGTGCAATCAATAGGCCTTTAAACGTATCGGACTCTTCTTTATTTCCATAAGTAATCAGTGCCTCCTTGGACAATTCAGTCCGCACGTTTTTCTCAACAAACTCCCGCACTTTTTCTGGCCTGATTCCAGTCTTCACTGTTCCGTAAAAAGAAATGGTCCG
This sequence comes from Pseudomonadota bacterium, assembly GCA_027482725.1. Taxonomy (GTDB): domain Bacteria; phylum Bdellovibrionota; class UBA1018; order UBA1018; family CAIMNF01; genus JAIXVT01. The sequence goes on from JAIXVT010000145.1 coordinate 958, forward strand.
AGCGCGATTCACACGATTAATCGAGAACAAGGTTTTCCGCTCCTCCTGATCTACCACCTGAGCTAAAGGGATCAACTCGCCCTGTCGGTTACGCAAAAAAACTCCTGCAAACGGGTCCTTCCGCTCCAAGACCTCCGGTGCGATTTTCATAAACACATCTGACCGACGCCCCGTGCTGTCGTTGTACTTGCCGATTCGCTCTCCAGCATAAAGCTGTGAAAGCACCAAGGTCACTTGGTCCATCGTTAAGTTGTAATACACCAAGCGCTCCGCATCCGGAATCAAAGCAAGCTCTGGGCGCGCTGGCCGATAGTCCGAATCGATATCGGCAAACAATCCCGATTTTTTTAACCGTTCTAAAGTCAATGTCGCATCGCGAGCTAGCGCCTCCCAATGGGGTCCCTGCAATTGAAATGAAAAGGGATAACTTCTGCCTCCCCCCCCGCCTCCCAACACGGACAAAGACAAATCAAGCGTTGTAGATCGCACAACCCCGGGAACGGCCTTTAGCCTTTCTCTGACTTCATTCATGACCTCGAGCTGCGTACGTTTGCGCTCAGATTTGGGCTTGAGAAGAATGAAGAGATTCCCTTGATTCACCAACCCCCCTTGAAATCCACCTACAGCAGAAAATAAATGTTCAATTTCTGGAATCTTTTTTAACTCATACTCGACAACCCTAAACAGCTGATCCGTTGCCTCAAGGCTTGAATCCATTCGCGCCTGAATCGTCGTCAAAAAACGCCCCTGATCTTGGGCGGGAACAAGTTCTTTGGGAATAAATCGCAATGCTCCGAATGAAACCAAAGATAAGAGAACTGATCCTGCCGCCCACCGGCGGGGTGATTTTAAAACATGCTCCAGCACACCAGAATAAAAACGCTTGAGTCGTTCCAATTGAACATCCATTTTTTGGGTCAACTTGAATCGTTCTGTTGCTTCCGAAAAAAACTGAGCACAACGCATCGGCGCAAATGTGAGCGCTTCAAACAAAGAAAACGCCACCGCCACCGATAGCGTCACACCGAACTGAAGCAAGTACTGGCCCACCATGCCATCAACGAACAAAACTGGCGCAAAAATGGCCAGCACCGCAAGCGTAGATGCTATTGCCGCACCCGACACTGTTTTTGCCCCGGTCAAGGCAGATTCCATCAAACCCAAACCCTTTTCTCGATAGTGAGAAATGTTCTCTAAAACCATGATAGCGTCATCAACAACGATTCCTATCGATAACGACAACGCCAACAAAGTGAAGCTATTCAACGTGTAGTTTAATTTCCACAAAATGAAAAATGCCCCGAGCAAGGACACCGGTATTGCCAAAACCACATTAAACGAAGCCGACCAAGAGCCCAAAAACAGCGCACATACCAACGACGTTAAAATCACTGCAAGTGACAGGGATAAATACAATTCGTGTGTGCTCTCCCGGATGAATTGAGTCGAATCCGCAATCAGCTCTAAGGATGCACCCGCAGGAAGGGTTTCCGTTAATTTTTTAATCCTTTCCTGAACGCGGTCGGCCACGCCAATGGCATTGGATCCACGCTGCTTGATCACCCCGAACGTGACGGCTGACTTTCCGTCGTAACGAGCTATTCTTCGGACTTCGCCCAGCCCTTCGTTCACGGAGGCCACATCTGCGATGGTAAGTTTGGACCAGATCGGGGCACCGCCACGACTTGTGATAGGAATTTTTCTAAAAACCTCGGCGCGATCCGCCTCACTAGAAATCTTTAACTGGACATCACGCTGAGAAGTGGTGAGCGTCCCGCTCGGGACCAAGACGCTCCCCGCGCGGATAGCACCAGACAGATCCGCCGGTATGAGCTGATTTTTTTCCAGTTTTTTAGGATCTAAATCGATTCGCATCACCGGATCTACAAAACCACCCAACTGTAAATCCGCGACACCATCAACCGTGGTGATTTGATCTTTGATTCGGTTTCTAAACAAAACCACTTTTTCTCGGAGAGATTGAGGGCCTGTCAACGCAAACCTTAAAATCGGTTGATCCTCGGGATTGACCTTGGTCACAATCGGAGGATCAGCATCCGCAGGAAGTTTACGCTGGATTTGCCCCAGTCGGGACTGCACATCCTGAACAACACTATCGATAGACTGGTGAATATCAAATTCCAGTGTCGTATTCGAAATTCCCTCAAAACACTGCGTGCGCATCTCTCTAATCCCGGCAACACTCATCAACGTATCTTCGACCACATCACTCACCGCAGACTCCATGATTTCGGGTGAGGCGCCAGGCCACGTAACCGAGACATTGACCACGGGATAATCAACATCCGGGAGCTGGGAAACCCCCAAGCGCCAAAACGCCAAGAATCCAAAGACAACGACACCGACCATCGCCATCCAGGTAAAAACCGGTCTTCGCACGCTGATCTCAATCAAACTCTTCATAAGGGCTTTTCTCCCATTACAATTTTTTGAACTTCAGTCGAATAGGCCCTAGCGTGCAACCGATGCCAATCGGATTCCATTTGCGCCCGCACCCGGTCCAATCCTCGGCGAAAACTCCACTTTTGACTTTGCAGGGTCAATCGCTCGATTGCGGTAAGGCGTCCCCGAGCAAAATCCTTCTCGCCCTCCTTCTCCGCACGCAACGCCAATTCAAAGGCTTGATCCAAGTGTGACTCTTGTTTTTTTAAGGCCTGCAATCCCGAATAAATCTGCGTAATTTCTACCCGAGCTTGACGTAAAAACTGTTCCCTTTGGAGATCCAAGGACTGCACCGAAATGAGCGCATCCTGAGTCTGGGACTGAACAAGTCCCCCTTGAAAAATTGGAATCGTGAGCGCTAACTGTACATCCCATCGGACTCCCTTCAACAATCCGGGACGCTTAAGATAATAATTCCCAAATAAATCCAACGAAGGGAGATGCCCTGCTTTCACCCCCAATAAACGCTCTTGTTCAGCATCACGCTGGGCTTCGAGCATCCTTAAATCGGGTCGATGCGAATATTCCTTAAGATAATCCTCCAAGGATTGAAGCATCGGCATCGAGCCCGACTCGTGATCTCCCAGGCAGCTCTTCTGATCTGATCCTGTAACGGATTGCAAAAGAAGCGTGGCATCTGAGAGAGACTTCTCCAATGCACTGGAATCAGCGAGAAGGTTCTGGAGCAGACTCTCTTGGCTCAATCTTTCCGTTGCCCGCGCGCGCCCTAATCGTTCAAATTTTATCAGTTCATCCAAACGCGATTTTTGAAGTTTTTTCTCCTCTTCTAAATGGCGCTGCTCTCGTCGCAGCCCTTCACGCTGAAAAAACACGTTAGCCATTTGAACATAGAGATCCAAGATGACCCGTTCGCGCTCTCTTTGTGCAGATTGATTGAGAAGCGTTTGACGACTGAGCTCATGGTAGTCTCGGAATCCCCTAAACAATGGATACTGAGCGGTTATGCGCCCCGTGGTCTGATCGCGGGGAAAAATTTGATTCGCCGTTAAACCGTCCGGAGTTTCCTGGCGCGTGAACGTGCCTGATGCCACCAGACTCGGCAAGAACGCGGCCTGGGCCTGGTTCTTTCGCTCATGAAACTGAGCGATCACGGATTCACTCAGCTTGATGGACTCGTTTTTACGGAGTGCTTCTCGAAAACACTCCGTAAAACCACCCGCAAACCCGGGTAAAGAGTAAAGCAGTACCCCTACTCGCGCGAAAATGTTAAAGGTTTTCACATCCCCACTTTATCGGGGTTTACTCCGAAGATCGAGAGCGAATCATGCTCTGAACAGGAAAGCCTAAATTTTTAGCCTTTAGCTTGAGTTGATCAACAAGGACAGAATCAAGCTCGGCCTCTCGACTTAAGATCCACAAAAATTTCCGACTAGGAGCTCCAACCATAACCCAACGGTAATCTGGATCTAAGTCCAAGATCCAATAGTCTCCTGCAGGAGCAAACCAAAAAAACTTCACTTTCAGTTTTGCTCGAGTCGTCGCATCTACAACACGTGCAACTCCCGTAATCGAAGACCATCCATCCTTTTTGTAGCAGGTGTTTTTGACTGCTACGGTTCCATTTTCATTTAACTGATAGTCTGCGATAGAGCCTTCGACACATTTACGTTGAAACCGTGTGGGCAACCGTTCAATTTCAAACCATTTTCCTTGGTAGCGTGCAAGATCGACGTTATCCACGGTGGGCAGGGGAATGGAGCTTGGGTTCAGGTTTTCTGCACTACGGTTTTCTGCACTACAAGGGCCCGTGAACACTGTGGCAACACACAAAATAAAGCACGAAACATAGATGAATCTCATTTATACCGATTTACGCTGATTAAATTAAAAAATAAACGTTAAAATTCAAAAATGCAGATCATCGGAACCTTTCTTTTTGCTATGGGCCTCGTTCACATGATTCTCGCTCAATCCATCCCTCCCTCAAGAAGAGCGCAGTTCAAACCCTTCTGGTATTGGTTTACCGAAGTGGAGTTGATTCTTGCTTACTACGCTTTTGTTCTGATCGCATTTTTCTTATCCACCTGGGGGGCAGGGATCACGGCTCATTGGCTAGGGCAGAAGTCCTTTATTGAGCCCGTCTTTGTTTTTTGTGTTTTAGCTCTTTGTAGTTCGCGCTATCTGGTGATCCCTGCAAGGAATCTTCTCCTGCGAATTGCAAAAAACCTTCCCGTCCCACGTCCTCAAGCCGTTTATTTTTCCACACTTTTTTTGGGGTCTCTCTTGGGGAGCCTAATCACAGAACCTGCCGCAATGACACTCTCCGCTCTCATTCTCAGAAACCTCTTCCCCAAGCCGTCTTCAATTTTAGCCTTAACCACTCTTGCTTGCTTATTCGTTTGTGTGTCCGTGGGCGGAGCACTGACGCCTTTCGCCGCGCCTCCCATTCTTATGGTAAAAGAAGCGTTTGGACTAGATTTTGAACGGGTATTTTTTCAGTTTGGTATTCCCGCGCTCACTTCGGTCGGGTTGATCGCTCTTATTGCCACGCTTACTTTGTCAAAATCCCTTAAATCTGCGTTTAATTTACCGAACACTCGCTCTGAAGACGATGACTCGAGAATTGTGACACGTGAGTTTTTAGGACTACTGGCGTTACTCGGCGTTGCGCTGTGGGGAATGCACTCGTACACGGTTCTTGGTGTGATGATCGCCATCCTAGCACTATCCGGAAAAATCTATAAAGCTACATACGCCCGAACCCTATTCGACTTTAAAACACCAGCCTTGGTTTCGGCTTTCCTGGCCTCCCTCGTCGTCTTTGGGAGCGAACAATCCTGGTGGGTTGCCCCGCTATTGACGAGGTTTGAACCCATTGGACTGTTCACCTTAGCTACGGGACTCACTTCAATGATCGACAACGCCGCTATCACGCTCCTTGCGTCTCAAGTTCCAGGATTCGATTACACACAACAAAATGCAGTCGTCTCTGGGGCGCTCGTGGGAGGGGGACTCACGCTCATCGCTAACGCTCCTAATATTTTGGGCTTTACCCTGTTAATGGGTTGGTTTCCGCAGGGGTTGAGCGCTTGGAAATTATTTGTCACGGCAATGATTCCAACGGCAATCACTTATGCCGCGTTTCTACTTCAAGGTTTCTAAAAACGACTCCAATTCATTTTCCGGTATAGCCGAACCGTTCGCGATAAAGGCCACGGCGATTTTCCGACCCGAGGGCGTAGGGAGCACGCCCACCAGGGACTGAACTCCAGTCAAAGTCCCCGTTTTTCCACGAAAAACACCCGTAATCGGTGATTTTAAAAATTTCCGTCGGAGTGTCCCATCGGTACCCGCCAAAGGCAAGGAGGTGATCATCTCGGGCCACTCTCGCCCCCGAGTCCACGCCACCTGCAACAACTGAACAAAGTCTTTGGCGGCTATCGCGTTGTCGCGTGTCAAACCCGAACCCGAAACAAGTTTTCGTCCACCCCCAATGAAGTCAATCGAAATTGCTTTGGCATCTTCAATCATTAAACGTATTCCACCTAAATTTGTGCCAACTTTTTTATTCATTTCAAGATCAAGGGTTTTTACCAAACTATCGGCAATAAAATTATTCGAATACTTATTCA
>JAIXVT010000345.1 GCA_027482725.1 Pseudomonadota bacterium
GCCTGGAATGGGATCTCCGGGCAAAGGCAACCCGCAAGACATGCAAGCCCAAATGAAAATGGCGATGGATATGTTGGCCCAGATTCAAAACAAAGGCGGAAAAGCTGGCCGTCGTTAACGTGCAGCGTTCACTTCTGAAAATGAATACGGAGTACCTCATTCTAAAATCTGGGGTATTCCGTACAACTTTAGCGCTGCCGCGACTCTCGATCACGAACCTCTCGGTTTAACTGAGACAACTTTTCTACCATCCGGTGGCGCACTTCCACGGTGAGCTTCTTTACATCGAGATAAAGCGGATCGCTAGGATAAATCGGATCACACGCTTCTACTAAGATCAAACCACCGTTCAGCTTTAAATCTTCCCACTGCGCGCGCCCCTCATAACTTGAAGCCACAATCGGGATCAGCGGAAGCTGATGATCTATCGCCAACTGAAACGCTCCACGCTTAAATGGCAATAACCCTTCGCCCTGATCAGGGGTTCGGTTTCTTGTGCCCTCAGGAAAAACCGACAGGCTCTTCCCCTGTTTTTTTAGCCTATTTACAGCTTCTTCCAGCTCGCGTCTTGCGATTTCCGGGGTAGAGCGATCAATCATCGGGTTGCCTGCCCATTTGTAAAACAATCCAAAAATCGGGATTTTAGAAATTTCTTTTTTCCCTACGACGACGGCATGGTCCGGGTTCGCAAGACCCACAATACCCACGTCCGTTCCGCTTTGATGGTTCGCTATAAAAATAGCAGGCCGAATGGAAAGCACCTTCTCCAGTCCACGGGTTTCCACCTGCAAGGGAACACACCACTTTATTGCGCACAAAAACAACCGATACATTTCCGTATTGAGCGACTGCTTGCGTGGCCGCTTTGCTAGGCGATGAATTAACGCATGCTTGGACAAGACCCATGCCGCTGATAAGACCAACCCCCGAAAGAGACCGATAGCACGTAAAATATTCACGGAAAGTTTTTCTCCCACGTCGTGAGTTTCCCCTTTTTAGCGACAAACGCCCGCAGTGCTTGTGATTCGGGGGCACGGTTAAATTGAGCCTCTATAAATGCGGCAGAAGCTCGGCATAAAGCCTCATAATCCACACCCGTTCGAATACCCGCCTCTTTACACGCAAATACCAGATCTTCGGTCGCTAAATTCCCCGTAGCACTCGGAGCATAAGGACAGCCCCCCAAACCACTGGCAGAAGTATCGAATCTCGTGACGCCACGATTTAGTCCGGCAAAAACATTTGCAAGTGCCGTACCTCGAGTGTTGTGAAAATGCCCCGCAATGGGGGTTTTTCCTGCAATTCTCAAAACCTCTTTAAAAAGAGAATCGACGCGTGGGGGTACCGCAACACCAATGGTGTCCCCTAAAGATACCTCGTCAAAACCCAGACCTAAAAATTGCTCGATAACCTTTAACGCACTCACCTGCGCCACTCGTCCCTCAAACGGGCAACCAAATACGGTGGAAAGATAACCGCGAACCCGCATCCCCGCTGCGCGCGCCTCGGGAATAAGCTCTTTGAAAAGATCAAACGACTGCTGAACGGTTTTCCCGGTGTTAGAAACATTAAAACCGTCAGTAACCGCAGAAAACAGCGCAATATGCGTTGCTTTTGCGGCAATGGCCTGATCTAGCCCTTTTTTGTTCGGCACCAAAACCCACGGGATGAGGTCCACTGGACTTGGCATGGCAAGTCCCGATAACACCTGATCGGTTCCCGCCATTGCAGGAACCTTGTCTTCTCGAACAAATGCACCGATCTCGATGTTTTTTAGACCCGCACGGTATAACTCCCGAATCCACGACAGTCGGTCAAAGACGCTCACTGTTTTTGATTCATTTTGCAATCCGTCTCGGGGGCCGACCTCAATGAGCGTGATTTGTGCCGGCGTGAGGGCGGTTTCGAATTGGGCACTCATGATGCATCCTTTTGATCAGGATGAGCTTTCGCTTGAAACTCTATAAATTTTTGCCCCGGGGTCACCACCTGTCCTTCGGTAACGAGTATGGCCTTTACTTCACCAGCGACCGAAGCCTTAATCGCAAACTCCATCTTCATGGCCTCGAGCATCAAAACAACGGTGCCCGCGGCAATCGGTCCTGGACTGCTTACTAAAATCTTTCTAATTTTTCCGGGAAACTGAGCAATAAACTCATTGCCCGATCCCGAATCATCGGCGCTTTGATCAAAACCCAATTCAACCCATTCTCCGTGATAATGGTGTTTTCCGATGCGTGCGAATACAGATCCGTTTGGTGTTCTCGAAAAGAAAACTTTTTCTTGGCGTCCACCGGGAAACTTGAGCAACCTAAATCCACCCGGACGGATTTCCGATACCGTTACCCCTTGAGTTTTGAGCGGTTCGCCCAGATCAACCCGCTGCCCTGAAAAGCGGAAAAATTTTCGTAACTTTTTTTCTTTCGCACTCATAATTTTACGGTTCTCCATAAGGATTCCTGAGCAGATTCCTGGAGAGATCCCGTATTGCGACGGAACTCTCCAGAACCCGTTGAAAGCGGGAGCACTTCCGTCAATACCGATGCGGCAAAAGCGGAAAGTTCGGGTTTGAACCCTTGGTACTCTTGATCTAGCGTTTTTGTCGTCACCACGCCTGACACCACTTTAGGGTCATACGCCAAACGGGTAAGATACTCTAAGTTTGTACCCACCCCTGCAATCAATGTTTGGTTCAGAGCATACTGCATCCGTTTTATTGCCAAGGCCCGTGTGGGTGCATGCACAATGATTTTTGCGCACATCGCATCAAAAAGTGTCCCAATTTCCTGGCTAACTTCAATCCCCCGATCCACCCTGATCCCGGGCCCCGATGGCCAAACCAAGTGACTCACCACACCGGTGCACGGCCGGAATTCTTGCGCAGGGTCTTCAGAATAAACCCGTACTTCGATGGCGTGCCCTTGGGCTTGAACTGCTCCCTGATCTGGAATTGCGTAGGCATCACCGAGCAACGCAAGCTCAATTTGCTCATGCACTAAATCGAATCCGGTAATGCATTCACTCACGGGGTGTTCGACCTGAAGCCGCGTATTCATTTCAATAAAATAATAATTTCCCTTTTCATCAACCAAATACTCCACTGTCCCAGCGCTCCGATAGTTCATCGCCCGCACCAGCTTTAACGACGACTCCCATAGCCCCTGGCGTGTGGCCTCAGGTAACCGGAGTGCGGGTGCCTCTTCCCATACTTTTTGGTGGCGGCGTTGCAAAGAACACTCGCGTTCAAAAAAATGAACACCATTGCCGCGCCCATCCCCAAAAACCTGAACTTCTATGTGGCGCGGGCCTTCAATATACTTTTCAAAAAAAAGTGTGCCGTCCCCAAAGCTCGACTGCGCTTCGCGCCCGGCGCTCTCTAAAAGCTCCATCAGTTCCGATTCCTGACGAACCACCCGCATCCCTTTGCCACCGCCACCCGCATGGGCCTTGATCAGCACCGGATAATCTCCCGCTTGCTTCGCTGCGCTTAACGCTGTCAACCGGAGCTGATCATCGGATTGAGATTTCATTTCAATTTTTGCCCAGGGAACTGTCGGAATTCCCAAAGACTCCGCAATCTCTTTTGCGGCAATTTTTCCGCCGAGTGCTTCCATCGTTTCTGGTTTCGGCCCTAAAAAGCCCATTCCTGCGGCCTCTACGGCCCGAACAAAATGGGAACGCTCGGACAAAAATCCGTACCCGGGATGGATCAAATCGACGCCCGCTTTTTTTGCCTCCCTGACAATCGAATCCGCATCAAGGTAAGACGGCACCGGCAACACGACTTGGGCTTCGGTCACGTGCTTTGCGTTTTCATCTCCGGGAGCGCAAAGAGCTACCGTGGCAAGACCCATTTCTTGCGCAGCTTGAAAAATTCGACAGGCGATTTCTGAGCGATTGGCGACCAACAATTTTTTCGATGATCTGTTCATGACGGCTTCCCCGTAGACTTTGTATCCGAAATCCACGCCGGTTTTCGTTTTTCTAAAAACGCAGACAATCCTTCTTGCGCTTCGGGGGTGACCCGTAAGCGCGCAAGGACATCGGAAACATGATCAACGGCACTTGGGATAGCTTTCCGACGATCATGCCACGTGAGATCCAAGACCAACTGTTTAGCAACGCCGACCGCTTGTGGACTGCACTGTAAAAGATTCTGCGTTAAAGCGGTCAGGGCCTCATCCATTTGTTCTTGCGTTGCGAACACCTCGTGCACAAGTCCTACCGCTTGAGCTTTTTTTGCCAAAAACCGTTCGGCGCTCATAAACAGCGCGCGGGCGTGTGATGCCCCGATTTTTGAAACGACATACGGACCGATGCAAGCGGGAACAATCCCTAACCGCACTTCACTTAAACTGAACTGAGTCGATTCGACCGCGTACACGATATCGCACACCGAAACTAGACCCACTCCGCCCCCGATGGCAGCGCCGTGGATTGCCCCAATCAGAGGCTTAGAAAAGCGGTTAAGTTGGTCAAACATCCGCGTTAGGGTGAGAGTATCTTTTTGATTTTCGGCAAGCGTGAGGTCCTTAGAGCGGCGCATCCAGTTCAAATCTCCACCTGCGCAAAATAAGCTGCCCGCGCCACGCAACACCACCACACGCACCACCGGATCTTGCTCGAGCTGGGCAAAGACCTCGGCAAGCTCCCGGATCATGATCTCGTTAAACGCGTTTTTAATTTCGGGACGATTTAACGTCACTAGGGATACCGCACCGGGACTGAGAGATAGTGTTTCGTAGCGATTCATGGCGGGTATCGTCTCAAATCCTACGGAATTCGTGAAGGGTTTTTGTAAAATGAATTTCATTTAAAATAGAGGCTTTTCGGAGTGGGTTTTATTAAAAATAACAATCGCATCCTGATTCGGTCGTTGGTTTTTATATGATTTTTGTGTAACATCTGGGAATGCTAAAAAATGATGTTCTTGTCGCGTTGACGTCCATTTTTGTGGCGTTAGACACGATCGGGGTTTTACCGATGGTGGTCGCGATGACGTCGCACTTGAACCGCGACGAACAACGCAAACTCATGAACCTATCGGTCGGTGTCGCTTTCACTGTGGCGATTGCGTTTGTGGCCATAGGACAATCCGTGTTTAAACACTTGGGCATTTCTATTTTTGATTTTAAAATTGCGGGCGGAATTGTGCTTATGCTGCTCGGGGTGATTGATATTGTGGGCGGCCCTGATACGGGTAAGCCAAAATCTCCCCAAACTGGAATCGTCCCGTTAGCCGTACCCCTGATCACCGGTCCCGCCGCATTTGCGACGATTATTTTATTGGTCGGGAACGTGGGCTACGTGATCACTATCGGTGCGTTGATAGCCAACTACCTGGTGACCTGGCTGATCTTACGTAATATTAACGTGATTGAACGGATCTTAGGAAAAGAAGGTTCGATTGTGATGTCTAAAATTGCGGCTTTATTGTTGGTCGCGATTGCGGTATCGATGATCCGTACTGGTGTGTTTGACGCCATCCGCGCGTTTTGAAGCGCGGGTGTTGTGCGCGCGGCTTGCCCCTAACGTCGCATTCACGGTCCCGTAGTTAAATGGATATAACGGCCCTTTCCTAAAGGGCTGTTGCAGGTTCGATTCCTGCCGGGACCGCCACTTTAAGATTCCAATAAATCCAAAAAAATCCTAAAATCATCGTGAAAGCCAAGCAAATTGCCGCTTTTTCATCTTTTACCGTCCC
>JAIXVT010000284.1 GCA_027482725.1 Pseudomonadota bacterium
AATCCCATTTTATTCAGGGATTTGCCGGGCTACTGGGGGACCACTCCGGCATATCTGCGCTCGGATTGAATTGCTCGGAGGGGCCAAGTGCTTTGTTTAATGGCCTCAAGGTCTTGCGCCCTTATACCCAAAAACCTGTAGTGATTATGCCAAACGCCGGGATTCCCCGTAACGTAAACGGGCGTTATTTCTACATGACCTCTCCCGACTATCTGGCTAAGTTTGCCAAAAGGTATATTGAAGCCGGTGCAAATGCGGTCGGGGGATGCTGCGGTACGGGTCCCGAACATATTCGCGCTATCGCCGTAGCGGTAGGAATGATGAATGCTCGCGCTGCGGGAGAAGTGGCCCACCCCTTCCCTGTTGCTGATATCCAAATTAAAAATGAAAAGTTCGAATTGTCTAAAATCTCGAATCCAAGAGAAAAGAGCGGGATTTTATCGCAACTCAAAAAAGGACAGCGTGTCGTTTCCATTGAAGTTACGGCACCCCGTGGCGCAGACATCGAAAAATTTAAATCTAATTTAGAAAAAATTTACCGATCCGGTGTCCATTGGGTCAATGTTCCCGATGGTGCGCGTGCGGCCACGCGCGTGAGTTCTCTTAGCATTGCTTCGCACATTCACCAAGACCCCAAGCAAAACATTCGGGTGCTTCCGCATTTTACGACGCGCGATCGCAATCTCATTGCGCTTCAGTCGGATCTCTTGGGGGCGTCGTTAAACGGAGTACACGATGTGTTGATTGTGACCGGAGATCCGCCCAAGCTAGGAAATTCCAAAGAGGCAACACCCGTTTACGATATCGACTCGATTGGGTTGTCTTATCTTGTGAACTGTTTGAATTCGGGATTTGCCCCGAATGGTGACAAAATCGGCTCACAAACTCAATTCGGAATTGGTGTAGCCGCAAACCCAACCGCGATCAATTTAGATCTAGAAATCCAACGTTGGGGCTACAAGGTGGAGTCGGGGGCTGATTTTGCGGTGACCCAGCCCCTGTATGAACGGGAAACGTTTTTGCGTTGGCGGGATCGGCTGGGGAAGAATTACCGCCCGCATGTTATTGGAATCTGGCCATTTGTTTCCGCTAGAAATGCTGAATTCATGGCCCACGAAGTCCCCGGGGTCTTTGTTCCGCAATGGGCGCTAGAAACCATGCAGCGTTATGCTCATGATCCCGAAGGTGCGATTCAGGCAGGTGTAGAAATGGCGAGTAAACTTGTGGAAAGTTTAAAAAATGAAGTTGAAGGTTTTGCCGTTTCGGCGCCACTGGGAAAAGTTGATGTGGCTTTAGCTGTCACCCAAATTCTTAAATAAAAAAATCAGGATGAATATGAGTACCGTGAAAAAAGACCATTCCGAAAAACTCTCACAAGAGTTAGCAAAACATATTTTAGTAATTGATGGCGCCATGGGCACTATGGTCCAGCAGTACAAGCTGACTGAGGCTGAATACCGTGGAGATCGATTTAAGTCTCACACCCATGATTTAAAGGGGAATAACGATCTCCTCTGCTTGACGCTTCCGCACGTTATCGAAGAAATACACACCCAGTACCTTGAAGCCGGTGCCGACATCATCGAAACCAACACATTTAACGGAACACGGATATCTCAGTCGGATTACGGTTTGGAGTCCATCGTTTATGACCTTAACGTAGCGGCCGCGCGCGTCGCGAAAGCGGCGCAACAAAAATTTTATGAACGTACTGGAAAAGTGCCCTGGGTTGCGGGCGCACTGGGGCCCACCAATAAAACGGCGTCGTTGTCTCCGGATGTGAATCGGCCCGGATACCGCGCGATTACGTTTGATGAACTGCGACAAAACTATCTTGAGCAAATTCAAGGGCTCGTTGATGGCGGAGTGGATTTGATTTTGCCCGAAACAACATTTGATACGCTGAATTTGAAGGCGGCTCTCCAAGCCTATGAAGAGTTTTTCTTGGGTAAGCCCGATAAGCTCCCCCTTCTGGTGTCGGTCACCATTACGGATCAATCCGGTCGCACGCTGTCTGGACAAACCATCGAAGCCTTTTGGGCTTCGGTACGCCACGCCAAACCGCTCAGTGTGGGACTGAATTGTGCTTTAGGTGCCCAAGAAATGCGTCCCTACCTTCAGTCCTTGGGCAAAGAAGCAGATTGTTATATTTCTGCTTACCCAAACGCAGGACTTCCAAATCCCCTTTCTCCGACTGGTTATGATGAAACTCCGGAAATGATATCGGCACAAATTAGACTCTTTACCGAGGGGGAAGGGATTAACATTGTCGGGGGATGTTGCGGAACTACACCTTCGCATATCAAAAAAATCGCCGAAACCGTGAAAGGACTCAGGCCACGCCCCCTCCCTGCCCCAAAACGTGATTTTTTACTGAGTGGGCTTGAGCCACTGAAAAAAATTGCGGGAACATTTTTGATGGTCGGCGAACGCACTAACGTCACCGGTTCGCCCAAATTTGCGGAGGCTGTGCGTAACCGAGATTGGGACGCGATGTTAAAAATTGCACGGAGCCAAGTGGAAAACGGGGCAAACATCCTGGATATCAATTTTGATGAGGGCATGCTGGAGTCCGCAGAGATGATGGCTGAGTTCCTGAATCTTTTGGGATCTGACCCTGAAATTTGTCGTATCCCCTTTATGATCGACAGTTCGAAATTCTCGGTGCTTGAGGCGGGACTCAAGTGTGTTCAGGGAAAGTGCGTGGTGAACTCGATTTCCCTGAAAGAAGGAGAAGCAGAGTTTTTGCGCCAGGCACGGCGTATCCGGAGTTTTGGTGCTGCCGTGGTTGTCATGGCGTTTGACGAAGAAGGACAAGCCGCAGACATCGAACGAAAAGTTGCGATTTGTAAACGATCCTATGATTTATTGGTAAATCAGGCGGGATTTGATCCTAGCGACATTATTTTCGATCCGAACGTGCTGACCGTTGCTACAGGCATGGAAGAGCACGATGCCTACGGGGTAAACTTTATTGAGGCCGTGCGGAAAATTAAGAAAGTCTGTCCTGGTGCATTGACGAGTGGCGGTATTTCTAACGTGTCGTTTTCGTTCCGAGGGAATAACGCTGTCCGTGAAGCCATGCATTCGGTATTCCTTTACCATTCGATCCAGGCGGGTCTGGATATGGGTATTGTGAATGCTGGGATGATTGGCATCATGGATGACTTAGATCCCGCACTGAAAATTGCGGTAGAAGACGTGATTTTGAATCGGAGACCCGGAGCCGCAGATGCCCTGCTTTCTCTTGCGGACGGATTCAAGTCCCAAACCTCAGATAAGAAATCGGTGAAAAAAGATGCGTGGCGCGAAGGATCACTGGGCGAACGTTTGAGTCACGCCCTTGTTCACGGAATTACGGATCATATCGAAAAAGACACTATGGAGGCTTACCATGCGCTCGGATCAGCGCTCGGCGTGATCGAGGGCCCGTTGATGGACGGAATGAAGATCGTGGGTGAACTCTTTGGTGCGGGAAAAATGTTTCTCCCTCAGGTGGTGAAAAGTGCGCGGGTAATGAAACGATCGGTTGCTGTGCTGACTCCATTTATGGAAGAAGCCACAAAAAAATCGGGCCTATCCACCCAAGGCACATTTGTAATTGCGACGGTTAAAGGAGATGTCCACGATATTGGGAAAAATATCGTGTCGGTTGTCTTGGCCTGTAACGGATACCGTGTTGTGGATCTGGGAGTTATGGTGAAGGGCGAAGACATCCTGGCCGCAGTGGAGCGAGAAAACGCAAATTTTCTGGGATTGAGCGGACTTATTACGCCGTCACTTGACGAAATGATTTCTGTGGCGAAAACCATGCAAGAACGTGGATACAAAATTCCGCTATTGATCGGCGGAGCGACGACATCCAAACCGCATACCGCGATTAAAATTGCCCCTGAATACGCC
>JAIXVT010000122.1 GCA_027482725.1 Pseudomonadota bacterium
AACTTCTTATAATTGACGGAGAATTTTTAAAATAAATAATCAACCTAATGACATTTATAACTCAACAATGACGATAGAAATAACGCCAGCCACTAACACATAAGACTTAACCGCAGTGGAGCGCAGCGGAATTGCGGCTTAAGTCCCTGTTGACCAGGGCGGTTGTTTGCAGCTTCTATTATGGGGTTTTAATACAGTAGCCAGCGGGCTAGCTAATAAATGATTGCCTTAAATGAGGCCTAATTTTTTATTTTATTTAATAAATATTTATATCATTAGGATGTTTTATGGATTCTAATCGAGGTCATTCGCTTGAAATCCTGGCAGTAGGCAATAGCTCTCCTGCATTCAAAAATATGAATGGTCTCAAGCATTCGGTTTTCCCTGCATGGCCTCCTTCCTAAAATGCTCTGGTGGGGCGTGAGCTGCAAAGTGTAAGACGATTTTCATCTTCCCTGTTTTGCAGCAAGGACAGGCCTCCACATCGTATCCATATTTCTTCAGCAAGATCTCCTGTGGGCTGAGTTTCTCTTTTTTAACCCGAACTTTACCCTCCAACATTTGTTGCTTCCGGATCTTATGCTTGCAGCGATTCGATAAAAATCCATAATGCCGGATTTTATAGAAATAGGGCGGTAAGATATGCAGACAAAATCTTCTCAGAAATTCATGAGCATCCAGTGTCATTAATTTTGTTTTGGACGCATCTGCATAATCCTTGTAAGTAAAAGTCACCTGGCCATCCCCTATCCTTTTGATCCGGTGATTGGATATTGCGATCTTATGTGAGTATCTTCCCAGATATTCGATCACGCCCGCTTCATTCTGAAAGGGCTGCTTGGCATAAACCATCCAATCTTTCGTGTAAAGCGTATTCCGAAGGGAGGCGTCAAGCGGAATCTTCAAATTCTCCAATACCTCCCTCAGATAGGCCATGAACTTCCCCCGGAAAAGTTTTTGCAATGCCTTTAGAGGAAAAAGGAAATTTCCCTTACACTGTGTCGTTTTCCATTTCCCCTGTGCATCAAATCCTCCTCCCGGAACAATCATATGGATATGTGGGTGCAAGCTTAGATTTTGTCCCCAAGTGTGGAGTATGGCAATGGCGCCCATCTGTGCCCCGAGGTGCTTCGGATCTTGCCCCATCTCAAAGAGCGACTCTTTAGCCGCCCGAAACAAGATTTTATACAAGACATCCGGTTGCTTCAGGCAAAAGGGATTTAATTCATGGGGGATTGTAAATACCACATGAAAATAGGTGCAGTCTAAAGTGTCTGCCTGACGAGCCAGAATCCATCGTTCTCTTTGGGTGGTTTGACATTTCGGACAATGACGGTTGCGACAAGAATTATACGCAATTCTCTCATGGGCACAAGAATCGCACCGCTCAACATGCCCGCCCAATGCGGCAGTGCGACAGCGCTCTATCGATTGTAGTACCCGCTGATGGTGCATCAGCACAGGGTGCATCTCCCGATAACCTGCCCCATATTCCCTCAGAATTTGGGCAACTTCATATTGGGGACGCATTACCTCTTCAGGCCATACAAACTATCCAAAGGACTATGGGCTACCTTTGGAATGACCTGCGCAACATGTAAATACACAATGGTAGTGCGGATATCGGAATGTCCCAATAATCTCTGGATGGAATAAATATCCACGCCATCTTCTAATAAGTGCGTAGCAAAGCTATGTCTCAGGGTATGCATGGATATATCTTTCTGAATCCCTGTTTTCTTGACGGCTTCATTGATGATATACTGGATGCTTCGTTCTCCCATTACTTCCCCAGGCGTTTGCCCTTCAAAGAGATAGACCTGAGGCTTTACCTCTTCTAAATACTTTTGAAATCGGGAAGCGAGTAAATCCGCTAAAATGACATAGCGATCCTTTTTACCTTTCCCTTGTTGGATGTGAATCTGCTTGCGTTGAAGATCCACATCTACAATCTTTAACATACGCAGTTCATTCATGCGCAAGCCTCCGGCATAAGCAAAGGCCAGCAGGAAGCGATGTTTAAGGCTTCGAGGGGCTGCAAAAATCGCCTTGCATTCCTCTTTAGAAAGCACCGTTGGCAAAGTTTCCGCTTTTTTAATGACCGGGAGTTGCAGGGCTTGGGCATCCATCTCAAACAATCGAAACCAGAATCTAAGGGCAAAAACCGTATGTTTAAAAAAGCTTACAGAAAGATTGTCATGTACCGTCAGACGATACAAATAGGCATTGATTTCCTCAATCGTTACCGCATGTGGCACACGCCCGAAATGTAACGCCAAATGAGACAGATTACGACTATAATTGGTAAAGGTGCTCTTAGAACACTGGTCCAGTACGAGTCGCTCTTCAAAGCGACTGAATGCCTCCCGGAATCCCGGCACCTGGTCTTTGGCTTTTGCTACGGTGGTGTAGTAGCTAGATTTTTTGAATGTCATACAAAATCCGTTTAAAAGGTTAATATTTCAAACGAAAATTTGTATTTTTAGGGATGGTTACGGTATTGGAGCTGGCGTAGCCCTTGGTTCAACAGGCGTTTGGCTCAATGGCGGGTGACGTGGTTAATTGAACATTCTACCTCGCATCAACTTTTGTGGTGTATTGATAGTTTTGTGCTTTGAAATCCGCCACTGCGACAAGCGCAAAACCGTTAGCAACAATACAATCTTAATCAGGATAAAACATGAAATATTTATTATTATTTTTTTGTATCGTTTATTTTAAAACTGCTGTAATAATCGGCCAAAATATCGATCCGTTATTTTCAGCACGTGTCGATACAAGTAAATCAGAAATTAGAGAAATTAGCAAATTATTTAAATGTTACCTTAATTCAAGGCCAGATAGCGCCTATCAAAATCCCAACTGGAATCAATTGGATTATGATAAATATTTGCGGCAGGAAGATAATAAGTTGGACATTTCCGGAAA
>JAIXVT010000031.1 GCA_027482725.1 Pseudomonadota bacterium
CGTGCCCAACAAGTGAATGGCCCAGATTCGGTTGAAGTATTGTTAGAAGCTGAGAAGAAAGTTTCTGAAAAAGCGAAAATTTTAAAGGCTGGAAAGTTATTAGCACACGGACATATTGAAGGAAATGAAACCGAACGATTCCCAGCTCCCTGTGGCTACTGCGAGTTTAATGGAATTTGCGGATTAGCTTGGAAGCAGGAGGCGTAAGCATGACATCTGAAATTAAACTTATTTCTGCAAGTGCTGGGAGCGGTAAAACATATCGCCTCATGGAATTGGTACATGAGGAAGTTGGCAATGGATTGAAGGCCAATGGCCTTGTAGCCGTGACGTATACGAAAAAGGCTGCTGCTGAATTAAAACAGCGTATTCGAGAAAAATTAGTTGAATCAGGCAAGATAGATGATGCTCGAAGCATGGCCTCGGCACGCATTGGAACTGTTCACTCTATCTGTGGTGAAATTATAAAGAGATTTTCTTTTGAGGATGGAAGCTCACCACGACAAAAAATCATTGATGAAAATGAATCCGCAAACCTATTTAATAATGCTTTAAATGAAGCTCTAACTGATGAGGCATTAAAAGATTTGTCTCAAATCTCTTGGAAGTTTGGCACTAAAACCGAAGAACTGATTTCTGAAATAAGAAAACTTGCTTTGATTATTCGTCAGAATAACTTAGCCGATGCTGCCATTAAAGAGTCATTAAGGCTCAGTTTAGCCAAGATTTTATTGGTAACAGAAAATCCTAGAGCCAATAGCAATCAGGCAAATCTCATTTCTGAGATGGAAAGGTTTTTACAAAATTATCCAACACCTCAAGATACAACTAAAACCACCGCTGCCGCTCATAAGCAAGTCGAAGAGATTTTGGCTGAAGTTAAGAATAGAAATGCTCCGATGTCTTGGTATCTATGGGTCAAGCTGTCCAAGGTTAAGGCAGGGGCAAAATCGGATGCTCTTTTTGATGGAGTGAGGGAAGCTGCACGAAGCTTTGTATCTAATGCAGATTTAAGAACTGATCTTGAGAAAACGATAAATCTTGCTTTCAAGCTTGCCACTGATGCCTCTCAAAAGTTTAAAAACAAGAAGAAGAACTTAGGCGTTCTGGACTATGGTGATTTAGAAGAAAAGACGCTTGCTCTGCTCGATAAAGAGTCCGTTCAAGCTGATCTTAAGTCTGAGCTGGATGTTCTCTTTGTGGATGAGTTCCAAGATACGAACCCGATTCAATTATCAATCTTTCTAAAGCTTAGTTCTCTTTGTAAGAAGACAGTTTGGGTGGGTGATTTAAAACAAAGTATCTACCGATTCCGTGGTGCTGATCCCGAGCTAATGAAAGCCGTCCTCAAGGAACTTGGTAAAGGCAAAATTGAGGTTCTTGATTCTAACTGGCGTTCGGTTCCTGATGTTATTAACTTCGTGAATGAGCTTTTTTCAGCTTCGTTTCTGGTAGATGAAATCCCAGCAGAACAAGTTACTCAGAAGCCAAAATGGCAACATCCTGTTCAAAGCAGCGGTCTTGAGGTTTGGGATGGCTCTGGAAAAAACATCCCTGAACGGACTCAAAAATTGGCAACAGGTATTTTTAACCTTCTAAAAGAAAAGATTAAAATTACAGATCGTGAAATTGAAGAACAAAGAAACATTCGTGCTGGTGATGTCGCTGTTTTATGCCGTTCTAATGATGAATGTGTGTTGTTGTCTGAAACCCTAAAAGCCCTTGGCGTTTCAAGCTCTGTCGTTGGTGGAAGTCTTTTAAGTCTTCCTGAAATTCATTTATCTTTGGCTGCATTTAGATATTTAGTGAATCCACGAGACACCGTTGCCGCAAGTGAAATTGCTCTTTACCTCGGTTCGGATCAAGATGAATGGCTTAAAAATGCTATTTATCGTGAAAAAGTCGATTCTTGGCATCCATCCTTAGAAAGACTTTCGCTTGCACGAGAAAACATTAGTGAGATGAGTATTCGTGAAAAGCTAGATTTGGCCTTATCGGTTATTCAAATTGATTCTGTTGCTTCTAAGTTATCGAATGGAGATAGAAGAGTTTTTCATATCTCGGCAATCCGTCAAGAAGCGAAGAAATATGAAGATGTTTGTCAGGCCGCTTTCCTGCCGTGTACAGACATGGGATTCCTTGAGTATTTAGCAAAGAGTGAAGCACCGATTCCCTCAACGGCACATAATGAAGCCATATCAATCTTGACCTACCACTCTTCCAAGGGGCTTGAGTGGCCAGTTGTGATTATGGCCTCTCTTGATAAAGAAGTCCGCGAACCGAGTTTGTTTGAAGTTAGACAGGAAATGATTGCTGGATCAAAGTTTCAATCAACCGATCCACTTTCTAATCGTGTCGTCACTTATTTACCGTGGCCATTTGGCGACAATAAGAAAGTTGATGAAGTAGATGCCTTGACTGATAGCTTGCCTGAAATCGCGGCTCTTCGATACGCAGAAGAATCAGAAACACGACGGCTACTCTATGTGGGTATGACTCGCGCAAGAGAAAAGCTTGTTCTATTTAACACCATTAAAAAATCGGTCGCAGAATCTATGCTGGGTGTTTTGCAGAAAGATGGCCAAGCACTGCTGGCATTTGATGCAGATAATTCCAAAATTGTTGTAGATAAGACCAAGTTCGATTGTGTTTACAAAAGTGTGGGTGCGGTCACTGAAGATGACATCGTTAAGTCAGGCACAAGCTCTATTGTTCTGCCTCAAGGGAATCCACTTGTAGGTGATATAAAGCCACTCTATTTGCAGCCAAGTCACATTTCTGAAAAGGATTTTACATCGCCCTTGGGTGATATTGCCATTGGTAAGACTTTTAAGTGGGGAACCCA
>JAIXVT010000094.1 GCA_027482725.1 Pseudomonadota bacterium
AATCGAGTTTAATCCTAGGCCACGCCCTAAAGATCGAATGCTTTTTCTCTCAAAAACATCTTGGGGAGTAAAGAACCTAAAAGGAGCGATTTCAATTTGTAACCGACACCAAAAAACACTTTGGGTTGCCGGAGGAGAACGGCCTTTAACCAGCCGCGCACAGGTGCTCCTGAAAAAACTCATCGGCCAAGATTGGCGCTGGGTCGGCTCGGTCAATCAAAGTCAAAAATCAAAATTTTTAGGAATGGGCTCGGCACTTATTTTCCCGATCCTCTGGGACGAACCGTTTGGAATTGTGATGACCGAAGCCATGGCAGCCGGGACCCCGGTGTTTGCACATGCTCGAGGCAGCGTTCCTGAAGTCCTCTCTCAATTTCCAGACCACCTTATTCACAACGAAAACGATTGGGAAAGGGTTTTTCAGCTTACCCCTAAAAACCCGCAAACTTATCGAGACTGGGTCAGGGAGAGGTTTTCACAAGAAGTGATGACGGATTGCTATTTAAAGCTTTACCAAAAACGACTCGATGGGGAGTCGTTGAGTCCATAACACTGTTTTCATACGAGGATGTGAACATTTGTGATAGGCTTTGGCTTATCGTGCTTTAAATCCTATCGGGTGTTTTATGTTTACTACGATTTTAGCATTATTGATTTCCAGTGCAGATGCTTCTCCATGGGGAGGCAGTGGCGATTCCTCATTGTGGCGAAGGCAAGTCGAAAAGCTCAACCGTTGCCAGGCAGCCCTTACCGCTACCCAAGCCCGTAACAAAGGAAGTCTCGAGCGACTCCAAAATCTTAATCCACACTCAAAAAATTGGTTTCGCGAAGGAGCCAAATTACTCCACGAATCCCCTTTTCACGGCGGTCCGACGCTCAGTGAGTACTACTTTGGGCATTACCCCTTTATCGAGACCAACCATCAAGCCGCATCTCTTTTAACGACTGAAATTTTAGATCAAATGATTGATCGGGTTGCGCGCGAAACCTTTTTAAAAGAAACCGATCCCAATTACCCTAAATGGCTAAAAATCCACAAAGGGAAATCACTTGATCGAACGATTTGGGATGTCGAACTGGGCTTCGCTACCACGCTGTTCCGCAATCCTTTGGTGTTTGATCGCGTTAAGACACGACTCAAGATCCGGTTGCAAACCGAATCCAGCACAGAACTAAGCTCAATCGCCTACATCGCGAATATCCCGGTATTCCGTCCGTTTTTGAGTTTTTAATCCAACTTCAATGCGCTAACCTCTCCAGCCCACGGGGTACACTCCACGACAAAGCAGGGACTGCGCCAAATTCAATAAAAAAATAGGGGGGGGGTTAACGAGGACAGCTCTATTGATCAAAAATGGATACACAAGGGTAATTTTTTATGAAAAAATGGATATATGATATCCAGATTTGTTAACTATCCGAAAAAACAAAGCTTTTTTTTATTTGGCGCGCGGGGCACGGGCAAGTCCAGCTGGGTAGAAGCGGAATTTCCGCAAGCTCTTTTTATTGATCTGTTGGATTCACAAAACTATCAGACGCTACTCGCATCCCCAAATCGTCTCGAAGCCTTGATTCCGAAAGCGGCGCCAGAATGGGTCGTTATTGATGAGATTCAGAAAATCCCAGCCTTGCTCGACGAAGTTCATCGACTCATCGAGAAAAGAAAACAGAAATTTATTTTAACCGGCTCTAATGCACGAAAGCTTAAGAAACTTGGGGCTAATCTCCTTGCCGGTAGAGCGATTCGACTAGAAATGACCCCCTTTCATTCACTTGAGCTTAAAGAAAAGTTTGATCTAAAAAAAGCCCTGCTTTGTGGTCTACTACCTTACGCGTATCTTCACGATGAAAACTCCCGATACTTGAAAACTTATATTTCTACTTTTCTAAAGGAAGAGATACAGCAAGAAGGCCTCGTAAGAAACCTTGGAAGTTTTTCGCGATTTCTCGAAACTGCTTCCTTTTCTCAAGGTTCGCAACTCAATATTTCTAAAATAGGTGCCGAGAGTCAGATCGGGCGAAAAGCGGCAGAAGGATACTTTCAAATTCTCGAGGACTTTCTGATTGCACGAAGAGTTCCGGTTTTTACCAAACGAGCGAAACGACAAATGACCGCTCATCCCAAATTCTATTTTTTTGATGTCGGAGTCTTTCAAGCCCTCAGACCAAAAGGCCCACTCGACTCGACCGAGGAACTGGGAGGAATTACCTTAGATACATTGATTTATCAAGAGCTCAATGGTTTAAAGCGCGTATTGGATCTCGACTTCAATCTCTCTTTTTGGTTGCCACAGCGAGGAAAGGAAGTCGATTTCATCATTTACGGCGAACACCACTTTATTGCAATTGAAGTGAAATCGTCTATGCGTATCAGAAAAGAAGATTTTGAATCTCTCACTGAGTTTCACGCTGATTATCCTCAAGCGAGAAGAATTCTACTTTCCGGCGGAGATCGAAACTTTCATCATGAGGGAATCGAGGTCATGACTTTCGAACATTTTTTTTCAAATATGAAAGCTATTTTCGAGCCGATCCAATCAAAGAGTTCATGAAACGCAACATAAAGTGCACTGGTCCAGCAAGGTCTACTTCCCCTATGGAATTAATTCCGCGTCATCAATCAGAAAACAAGGTAAAAAGCCTTTGAATATTTACCTTGCCCTAAGTTCCCTGAGATTTTCGCCTAAGCGAAATGACTGCTGCGGACAATGATCGCATTTGCAGGTTTATCTCGCAGTGTGCAAACTGCCTTTTCTGATTTTTGGTTATATTTTAAGCACTTAGGATCTAGGTGTTTTTTTCTGGATTCCTGTCACAGACTTACTTTTTGACTTACAACTACCTTATTTTAAAGTGGCGGGAGAGACGGGACTCGAACCCGCGACCTTCGCCGTGACAGGGCGACGTTGTAACCAACTCAACTACTCCCCCAAAAACCATTGGGTAATCAAAATGTGAAATTTGAGTTTACCCAAAACCGGGCGCGTCTGTCAATCCAAAGCTTCTTTGAAATTTCTCAATTCGCCAACCAGGAACCCTGATCAACTTAAATCAATTAGATGTCGTCACCACCGCCACGCG
>JAIXVT010000303.1 GCA_027482725.1 Pseudomonadota bacterium
TGCTACTCCTGCTACTCCTGCTACTCCTGCTACTCCTGCTACTCCTGCTACTCCTGCTACTCCTGCTACTCCTGCTACTACTACTGTTAGCACTACTGGAAAATCTCAAGAATGGCTCCCCCCAGCAGAGAGTGAAGTAACTACATCAGTTGGAAAGACTCAATCTAAATTCAAAAAAGCTGAACAGGGTCTTCAAAATGCAAGAGATGATTACAATAGTACTCGATCAGCCCAAGAACTAGGGACCAATTGGCTTAATAGAAACCTGAACCGCGGCGCTGAGTTTTTAGGGCTAAAAAAATCAGCATTAGAAAAAAATGCTGAAGAGCAGGATAAGATTGACGCTCAAAATTTAACTAGAATAAACAACGAAATAGCTGATTTAAATAACAATTGGGGAAAAGCAAATGATTCCTTATCTAGATTTGAACAAAATAAACACATCAAAGACACTGGAGACACTCACTACGCCTTATCTACGATGACTCCTGAAGATCGGAATGAACACCAAAAACTTTCCGAAGCAGTTCTTGAAATTGAAAATGAGATAAAAACTAAAGAAAATGAAAAAATGACAATTGAAAGCGAAATTAGTTCACCTCGTAAAAATTCAGCAGAAAATACCAAAAAAGCTCAATATGTCAGAGACCAACTCAAACAAGCCAAAGCTGAACAAAAAGCGGCCAAAAAAGAAGCCGATAATGCCACCCGCGCCGCCAAAGGTGTCGCCCGAGGCCATTCCCTTGAAATCATGGAAAATCCCGATGCTGGTGTTTATGGTGGACGTTACGGCGGGATGTCCAAAGCGATTACCGAATCCAGCAAAATTGTTTTGGAATCTGGGCTACAAATGGCGCAAACCCTTGCACAACAAGATATCCAAAACGCTCAGCAGAGCAAACAGGTTGAGCTACAAACCAACCGAAACGCCACCCAACAAGACTTTGTGAATGCTCACAATGACATTCTCTTGAAAACTCAAAATGCCGCAAAAAACTTGATGACGGGACAAATTGCGGGGTCGACGGTTCAGGCTGGACTTGCCACCGGACACTTGATGTCCAAAGCCCGTGTAGAAACCGCCCGAATGGGTGCCGAAGCCTTGTTGTCTACTGACCCGGCAAAAAGTAACAATACGGAATACAATCTTTCCGAGGAAGAACGTCTCAAAAAACTACAAAATACCGCGATCAACGCTAGCCGAGAAAAAAGCGCGCAAAATCAAGCTGCCAAAGAAACTTTTATTTCTGCGGGACAACTTGCCTTACAAGCCGCAAAGTCCAACTCCGAAGCGAACTTCTTAGCCAATATGCGGGATGCAAATAAAAACGCTGCGCTCCCCACCTACAACATGAACTTACTCCCTCCGGTGGCGCCCGTGTCTCCGGAACTGAATCCAGGCCAACAGGATCAGCAAGCCGTAGTGGCCACAGATCCAAATCTGAATACGCCCATCGGCGGAGCAGAGCTCCCGTTTAACGACGGGAACCTTGACCCCAATGCTGCTCAAGGACCGCTTGCAGGAAACTTTACCCCGGGGGAAAACAACAATCGCGGAGCGGGCGGAGGCGGTGGGTTGGCTGGTGCGGGTGGGACGTCCCCTGCGCAAGACGACGCCAACCGTAACCCAGAAACACCCGCAAAATCTCAGTATGGCGGGAAGTATGAAAGCGGCGAAGGGGGAGGACGTGGATTTAGTGCTAGCCGCGGAGCAGCGGGAGCCGACGCGATTAAGTTTGATAATCCTTTTGCGGACCTGCTTAAAAAGCTTTTACCCGAAGAGAAAAAACCTGCAGAAACCGAAACCGCGTTTAACGACGACCGCACTCCGGCTTCTGATGACGCGCGCGTTTACGGGCGGGATACCAATCTTTTTGAAGCGATCCACAAACGCTATTTAAAAAAGGAAGCCGTCGCTGCGGTTACGCCAGAGCGCGGATAAGTTTAGAGTGTTGATTGGGGGGATTTATGGGGAAGTTTATTGCGGTTCATATTACGGTTCAATGGATAGGGATTTTACTGATTCATTCAGCCTATTCGGCAGATTTAGGCTTTTTGGTTGTAGGCGGAGACCTAGCGGGCTATAACGGCCGATGCGGGGATTTATCTAAAGCGTCCACCGGACGGATCACGTCGTGCGGACAAGCCGCTCAGGCCTTAAACACCAAAGCGGGAGAAACCCTTAAGGCGGTCATCAACGGAAGCTGGACTGCCGCGGCCACGACTCTAGCAATAGCGGGGGGCGATGCTGTTGCCGCATGCTCTTGGATGCCTCTTGCAAATTTTGCGTCCAACACCGGGGTCGATCTCATCACAGATTCAGCCAATAAAGCTTCGGCAAGTGAAACCCTACAAAAAATCGGAACCTCAGCCGTAACAGCTGCAGTTCCGTATGTTTCTCAACTTTTTGGATCGGGTTCTTCCGCGGTATCCGCTGCAACCTCTTCGACTTGCGTAACCGCAGCCGCTACATTTGGGGTACAAACTGCAATGAACATTGGTGGCGCACTCCACATGGCCAAATACCATGATGACGCTATTGTTCCGAACATCAACGATCAGCGGATCAACGAACAGAGCACGACGTTCACTCTTGGCGGTACGAATGGGCAAACGCCGGTATCAGGTGTCGGTGCGGGGACTGCCGAAAAACCCGAGGAATTATGTAAAAACATCAACTGTTTGGAAAAACGCGATCCCGAACTTCAAGCGCTGACCAGTGGGCCTGCTTCACAACGTTTAGCCAAAGAGCTTGGGGTCAATAACTTGCGTGATTGGGCATCTCAATACAAAGGGGATGGATCAGCGCGATCCATTGCCGATTTTATCGGGAACACCATGAACGGCCGGAATGGACGAAGCGGAGCGGATATCTCTAAAGGCCTTCAAGCCATCATGGCAAAAACCCAAGAATCCCTAAATCTCAACGACCCTAAAGGGACATCAGCCCTGGCTTACGCATCGGCGAACAAAAGCAAATCATCGGGCAATACACCGGATGAAATTCCTGATTTCAAAAAAATGATGGACGAGATGTTGAGAAAAATGATGGCAGGAGAAACATCAACAAAGCTTGACCGTGGACCGGCGTCTTCTGTTGATCGCGACCTAGAGCGCTTAGGAATCATCCCCGAGTCCCAACACGGACAACAATCCGATATCTCTATTTTTAGTCGCGTGACCTACCGGTATCGAAAAACATTCTAAACCCACTAGCGACTTGAGCTTGAACCCTTAGGCTTTTTGGAAAAGATAATTGTTTTTGTAATGTCCTGAAAAGTTCTCTCTTGGTATCGTCCATTCCCGAGAGGAATCTTTACCGTCATGGGCATCCACTTTTCTGTGATTTTGATCTCAACAGGGTTAAGGCCTAACGGATTTGGGGTATTATTCGGAAAAAAATGATCCACAAGGTCTCGGCAATTAGACAGATTGGCAATCTTGTTTTCCGAGGCTGATTTTCCCAAGGTAAATGAGGTTTTTATCATTGAAGTTATCGTTGAAGTAGTTCCCCGAGCAAGAGTTTCTTCCACTTCGGGGCAATCAAACTCTATCGTCCCCTCTCCCCCATTTATCACGTTTCCTACGCGTCCGACGATTAACTTGTACGGAAAAAAACGTACTGACTCCGACTCGCCTGATACCTGCGCCGTTCCAACTTCTTGCCCGGCATTCTGGGGTGCTTCTACCTTTTCTGCCCTTTGAATAGGAACAACGGCCGTAGCATTGGGATCTTCGGTCTTAGGCACGCCATCAACTCCAGAAGCAGAATGGACGGTGCCGCCCATCCACAAGCCAAAAAAAATCAAAAACGTACTCACAAGCATGTCTGGATTTTACTCGCATTCGTTTTTATTTTCAAACCCGATGATTTTAGTTAATTAAATTAAATGAATAAAATTTAAAAATTACCCCAGGAGAGGGATTTAATCCCCTCCAAATCGAGTTCTGCGCGACAGAGCGTCTCTTAGAAGGGCAATCAGATCTCTTGAGATTTTAAAAATTAAAGTTACAAAAAA
>JAIXVT010000346.1 GCA_027482725.1 Pseudomonadota bacterium
AATCTTTAGGGATATCCCCTTGCGCGAATACCGGGGCTTGGCTCAAAAAACTCAACACCATACTCACAACGACCTGAATTGTTATTTTTTTCATAAAAATCCTCAAAGCTAATTATTCTCTTGGGAGTTTGGACCGAAAGCTCATCAAATCCTGGTAGATGTAGGTAAACACAAACGCACGGCTTACCCCAGTCGTGTTCATCAGCAATTCAATCTTCTTGCTTAAATTTTCTAACTTTTCAATCAAGTCATAGTAAGTGTACCGATAAACACTCTCGCGGATGAGCGCCTCGGCATCACTCACCGCTTGTGCAACCAACCGAGGATACGCCGTAAGAGAATCTCCTTTTGGGGTAACTCCTCTTCCACTAATAATCAAGACCTGGTCGGACAACTCGATTAACCTACGCGCAAGCCATAAATTGAGTAGAGAAAACCGCTCGACATCAAAAACCGGGGTATTTGTACAGCCCGGTCCGCATTCGGTCCTTAAACGATCACAATCAAACCCGGTGCCTGGTGAATAATAGCGGCCGAAAGGCAATCGAAACGTAGCATCCACCTCGCGCCTTGCGAATTCAATCACATCGAGAGCACTCAGGAGGAAGTTATAAACGATCCCACCACTCGTAACGGACTGAGGATATTCGTTAATTAAAATTTGAGTTTGCATCAGGATACTTTTAGCGACAGGCCAAGTCGCGACGGACTTTAAATCTACGCAGTTGCGAGCGCTCAGTTCAATCGCACTTACCGCGCCGAACAGGTGTTTGTAGGCGGTAACGCCGTTGTTAAAAAACCCCAAGCTGGCCTCTGTCTTTGCATCGGCAATCAACGAACCCACTTGATCTAACCAAAAATGAGGATCAAACGGACCCGAACCTTGGACCAATACACAAGACGGAAGTTTTTTTTGATAGCCCTCAATGATGCCCTGAATTTCATCGGGCTTACCGTTGCCGGATCCGATCTGAGCATAACTTAAGTTGGTAAGTGAAAAGGCCATCAAAACAAGCAGTAACTTAAACATTCTCTTCATTGGTTTTCTCCTTTGTGGATGCAAGGCAGGATTCAGTAAGTTGAATAATTTGAAACGACACCAAACAGACATCATCGCTTTGGGGGGTGTTCCCAAAGTCCTGAATGATGGAGTCTCGTAAGGCATTAAACTTTTCTTTAATTTTAAAAAAATCACCCGGACCTACCGCTAAGACTACGCTCCCTAATTCGCGGGTGGTGCAGGCGTCTTCTTTAACCGCTACCGCTGCGTAGCTCAGAATACTTTTGTAAAATTTTCTCAAAGCGATACTGGTGATTTTGGGATCAATCAGAATTTTTTCAAACCGAGTTACCCACCGATTATCCTTCAGCTCGACAAGCCCTAAACGCAATAGTACCTGCCACGATTCTTGAACTTGCTTAGCGGTTACCCGAAACTTAAATTTTTTTGCTATCCAATCAAAATCAAGCCTAAACCCTGACGTCTTTACCAGCTCACGCAACGCCGGCACATACCAGTGGTGCATCAGATCCTCGTAGTCTTTGATCCTTTTAAACTCACTTTTTACGGCACTTTGCTGAGATCCCCGGTGTTTGATCACGTGCAATTCTTTAAGTAGACGTAACTTTTCTTCGTCGACCTGAGACTGGTTCAATAAAACCAGTTTCTCAAAAAACTTTGCCTCGCGGCCTTTTAGACCCAGGCCCTGGATAAACAAAGGGATCGTTGTGTAACTTAAATTACGCTTACCCCGAACCACCATTCCAAACAGAGATCTGGCTTTAATCCCAGCTTGCCGAGCAAACCATTCCCCCGAAAAAACGCCTTTCTTTTGTTTGTGTTCGTGCGCCCATGCAGACAAAAACTCACGGTAATTGAGAAAAGAAAACACCGAGACTGGAGCGATATTTTTAACCGGGGTACTGCGCGGGATCGAACTCAAAGGATCGGTCTGCATCGAGCGCAATCATTCAAGATCAAAAAAATTTTAGCAAGGCATTGGAAACAAAAATTTGAAACCACTGGAAACTTTTGTTGCCGACACCAATCGAAAAAGTTGATTCCAGCCAACTCATTTCTCAGCTCACTTCCCTGCTCAACTCATGTAACCTACGCAGGATGTGGAGAGGTTTACTGTTCTTAGCTGTGGTTCAAATTTTAGTTCAAATTTTGGTTCAGGGCATGCTCCTAGCGCCCAAGAATGCTTGGGCGCAACCCGAACAGCGCTTTGAAGATCCCTCGATTTTTATTTTCATCACAACAAAAGGAAACCTTAACGGCGGCAACGATCTTCCGTTTTTAGCGGAATTAAAAAACATTTTCCCTGCGGCCGTAAAACTTTGGAACACCGCCAACCTCCTGCCCTCAAAAGATTTAACAATTCGGGTGAGCTTGGTCCACACCGTGGACGGGAGTCTCGTCCAAAGTGGGGATTTGTCCGACGCGATTCATTCCTATCAAGCCCTAGCGGAGTATCAAGTCCCGTATTCGATCACCCTGCAAACGCCGTTTCAAAACGATAAGGGAAAATTTTTATCGGCATTTTTTCATGAGCTGACCCACATCTTGCATTATGAAAAAAACAGAGAATCCCCGGGGTTTCTCCGCGAGATTGTTGCGCTTGGGATTGAAGAGGGGTTATCCGTTAACGACTCCCCGAACCAACACAGGGAGTATACGGCGGTATTTAAGTCTGAGCGCGAACCTGGGTTTTTAGAGTCACCAAAGCCGAGCACGCTCGCCAGCCAGTATTCGAATTGGCGGCTGTTTGCAAAATTTTGGTTACAAGAATGCGGGATCGTTACAGGACTAGAAGTGCTTGCTCAAGCAAAAACAATACACGAAATCAAAATCTCAAGCGGGCAAACTTCTGAGCACCACGCCCCCAGCTTTTGCATTGAATTCAAAACGCTGTTCCTTGAGTTTCAGACCCGAAAATATGGGAATACTTGGGAAAAATCCCTGTTCCCTAACCAACCGAATATGCCATTTTTTACGGAAAGACCAAAGCCTGCCGAAGTTTCCCCTTACAGCTCACGCGGATACTATGCGGATCAAGCGGGAAGGTGCCACCCCGAGGATATTCGCTTAGATAGCACACGGTGTCTGTTTACCCCTATGGGCTCTCGCTAACCTGGTGTCATTCTTAAGTCTTCACAAACTTGTACTGAGTCATCCTTTGCTGACCCGATTCGATCAAGACC
>JAIXVT010000113.1 GCA_027482725.1 Pseudomonadota bacterium
CCCCCAGCATTTAAGTTTGCGGTCGTCGCCAAAGATAGCGCAGGTATTCTTCCTATGTGCAGCTAAGCTGTGGACATTAGTCAGAGCGTGGGATGTGCGAGGGGTAAAGGCAGTCGTGAAAATTAGGATTAGAATCGGTAATGTGGGGCATTTGTTCATGGGGTTACCTCATGCAAAACATTATTTAAGGGCAATCAGCCAAGGGTTTTCCCTCTGATTTCAAGATGCTTAAGACTTTACTCAAAAGCTTAGCTTTAAAGTCCTCAATGCTCAGGTTTTGATTCAAGTCACTTGACGTTGCGGTGATTTCACTTTTATAGGAACGGGTTAAATTAGCCAAACCTGACTCCTCGTTTAAAATAGGATGGGTCGTTGATACCCGATACCCCTTTAAAAGCTTAAAAAGCTTTGTTTCGGCCCAAGTTTCCGATTTTTTATCGCACATTCCATTAGGCAGTTCCGGCTCAAGTAAAGCCAGAGTGGCTTTTTTCATCAGACATAGGGTTTCAGTTTGAGTAAGATAAATCCGTTTTTCGGCGGAATCTTTTTTATTTGACCATTTCTGGGTTTCCACCAAAATTTGGTAACCCCACGCGCTCTCCTTTTTCTCAGGGGCGAGTGAATCTCCGTTGATCAAAGTCTCTATTTTATTTTTGTCCCAAGACCGATTGATCAATACGCCAAAGTCTCCGATCATGGTTTTTCTAATGGGCGTTCCATTTAAGCTAAGAATCGCAGAAATCATTTGTGCGATTTCTGCAAGTTCATAAAAGTGCTGACGTAATAAATCTCCTTCTTCTGGAGTCGCTAGTATTCCCTTAGTGCCGGGAATAATTTTTGATTTGTTTAAAGCGAGATTTTTAGCCTGCACAAAGAGTCGAGCCACACTTGCGGTCTGGGCAAGGTTTAAGCAAAGTTCTACTTGACCTGCGTTTGGAGTCGCTTTGGCGGCCACGCCGGCAGTAAGGGCGTTCATAACGACAAGTAAACGCAACCCTAGTTTGTTTTGTCTTAGTCCTCGGACTGGGTTTGAGTTCATTTTAAAAGCTCCTTTAGTTTTTTAAATTTATCTTCGCGCTCTTGGTTCAGTTTTTGAATGTCTGTGCTGCCTAGGGTTGGCTTAGACTGGACCAAATCGTTGTAGTCAAAAAACAGGGGTTTAGCATAAGGGACGACTACAAATCGCCCGCCAGAACTCACCGCGGCATCGCCCAAACAGTAGTCGTGAATTTTATAGCCTGCCAAGTAGGCGGTTTCGTTTTGGATCTGAGCATTGATGGTGTTGAGCCAGTCTTGAATCGTGCCCGCACTCCGACTTGACGCTAGCCTCATGGCTGTAAAATGAACATCGTGGTCTTCGCTCATTCCGTTTTGAGCCAAGAATGCGCGGCGGCCTGTTTTGACCGTGTTGAGATCCGAGTCCTTATACTTTTTATACTCCAGCGCAAGGGTGTAAATCAGCTTGTCGATTTCCCACGAGTTCCGTTTGCTGACGTGCTTGAGGTGCTGGTATTTTTCAACATCAAGCGAAGCCGAAAGGTCCGTAATCACGCCGTAAACTGGGGTTTTTAGGGTTTTCCCAAGCTGCTCGAGTCGCGGACAATCATAAAGATCGCTATCGCTAATGGTAAGGAGTGCATCAAAGTCTTTGGCATAGGTTTTTAGTGTCGAAGTAACGCTTGAGTGTCCCCCCGACCCCGGATAGGTCTGGATAAAATGTCGGGCTTTTTGGATCATTTCTGGAGAGTTGGGCACGGATACTTCATTAAACGCCCGAGATATCCCCCGATAGGTTTCGGTGGCTACATTGAATGTTGTGTCTTCAGGGAGTGTGGCAATCAGCTTTAGGGCTTGGTCTAAAACCAAGCTCATCCCCGGACCGTTCATGGATCCCGAGGAATCAAAAATAACCAAGATCTTTTTTTTGGTTTTTAATTCCTGAACCCAATCCTTAAACTGTTCGGGCGTGGAAACATTTTTAAATTGAGTCACAATCTCAAGGGTTTCTTCGGTTTTTTTGAGATCATGAATGGTTTGAATTAGTTTGATTTCGTCTTGGATTAAATCCCGGGTCACCTTTTTTTCTTTTTCTTTAAGCTTTGTAAAGTCATCGATGGTAATGGTGTCTTTGGTTTCTATGAGACGGATGTCCTCGCTCAGGATGGCTTTGATTTTACGGGTGAGGTCACCAATCTGTGTTTGCCCCGGCCTCGGTTCGTTTTTGAGGGGGGCAGGGTTGTTGCCGGCAGGCTGGCTAGGTTTGGCTTTGGGGCAGGGCACTTTGTACGTCACTCGGACGGCCGTGTCGCGCTCGATCATTGCCGAAAACTTTACGGTATTGCTACTGCGATCAAACTTAAACTGTTCAAGGTTACTTTGGAGCACCCCGTTCATCTCTACTTTAAACTCCTCACTTGCCGGAGATTCGGGGAGGGGGACCTCAATGTTTTGAGCCGTGTTC
Source organism: Pseudomonadota bacterium (assembly GCA_027482725.1). Lineage (GTDB taxonomy): Bacteria > Bdellovibrionota > UBA1018 > UBA1018 > CAIMNF01 > JAIXVT01. The sequence goes on from JAIXVT010000113.1 coordinate 2,462, forward strand.
TCTATCGCGGACTGGGCGATATCGGCCAAAATGTTACCA
>JAIXVT010000167.1 GCA_027482725.1 Pseudomonadota bacterium
ATCTCCAGAAATCATGAATTGGCTGGAAACCAAAAGACTCCCCTGCATTTCTCCCGTGAATACATTTTGGAACCGATACTGAGGCCCGAGTTGGTCCAACGCAGCTAAGGCCGTGATCACTTTGAGCGTCGAAGCAGGGAGCATCGGGGTTTGGTGATTTTTTTGGTACGCCACAGCGCCCCGCCAGTAGGCCCCAAGCTGCACTTGGAAAGAGCTGTCGTTTTCGGCCCATGAGTATTGACCCAGGCTGCAAAAAATAACACCTAGCCCCAGGAAAACCTGCCCGACTAATAGGAATAGCCAACGACCTGATCGATCTCCACTCCGAATCACGAGGAGCATTAGGCCACGATCACTAAAATTTGTCAATTTTCGCCGTTTATTAAATCAAGCTATGGGCAAAAGCCGGGGCTTCCAGTATTCTTAGGGAATGCAGCCTACTGAATGGAAAACTCAACGCGTTGGACTCACCCTTGTTGCGATTATCCTTTTCGCCGCGGGCTTACAAATTGCCCGCTTTATGAAAATCATGAACGAAAACGCGTTCATGTCAGCATCTCCCGTCTATGCCCCCAAGTATCCCGAAGTAAAACCTACAGACATCACTAAGGCCGCACAATGTGCGGAAGGTTATGACAAAAAATGGGTCGGTTGTACCCCATTAGCTCAGTAATCAAGACATCGTGAAAAAACCTTTGAACTGGATGAAACCCCTACGTCTCCGCGCAAGTCGCAGAACGCCGGAGTACTACATTGCCCGCGTGCGCTCACTTCCTTTTTTTTCGTTGTTCTCGGACTCCGAACTTGCGCGTCTCGAACCTTTTTTACACCTAAGAGAAATCGAACCGGACGAGATCCTGTTTAAAGACCAAGCCCCGGGATATGCCCTTTATTTTTTGGTGGATGGGCAAATTATCGGCTCGGGTTCGGGTCAAGCGGAACAGACGATGTTTACAAGCGGGCACCTTATCGGAGAAGCAGCATTTTTGAATCCTGAACTCACCCGAGACATTACGCTTGTCGCAAAAAAAAAATCGGTACTCTATGCCATGTTTAGGTACGACTTAGACCACCTTGAAACCCTTGATCCTAAAGTCTGCGCCAAAGTCTACAAAGAGCTGGCACGCTACCTCTCACTTCGGTGGCATCCGGAAGCGTCATGAGCCCCAAAGATAAGACCAAACTCATCTTTGTTTTTGGGATTATTATTTTTTTTGGCGTAGTTTTTTTTGGAACCCCGGCTCTTCGCCCCTCGGCTTTACTCACTCTGCTCACCGCGTTGCTCATGGGGCCATGGATTCAACGGCTTGAGCGCCGAGGAGTTTCCCGAACGGCCGGAATTTTTTACCTTTTTGCTCTTTCCGCATTACTGATCGCGGGGGGGCTTTTTTTTATTGGCCATGTGGTCTCTTCACAATACGAGGCCATTGTGGCCTCTCTTCCTGAATACAACGCCCGCCTCTTTGCCCGAGTGTTAGCCATAGAAGCCAGAGCGGCAGAACTTCTCAATTTAAAAAAAACATTAGGCTTGTCGGAGTGGATCAGAGAACTCGGGAGCTCCTTAAGCGGATGGTTGTTTAGTCACGCGGGAGGAATCCTGTCCCATCTTTTCAGCACCATTTTTCTTGTACCGTTTTTTTCTTTTTTTATCCTTCGTGATGGTCCGCGCCTGATCAAGCGTTGGATTCGGCTGGTTCCAAACTCTTTATTTGAACCTACGGTGGTGGTGCTTTCTAAAATTTCTGCGGGCTTAAGTGATTATATTCGAGCAAAAACGCTCGAAGCTTTGGCCATCGGTGCAATGACCTACCTCATCCTCACACTGATCGGCATACCCTACGCGGGCGTATTGAGCCTCATCGTTGGGGTCACCAATATCATCCCTTACCTTGGACCCGCCCTAGGACTTTTACCCGCCGGGCTCATCATCGGCCTTGATCCCACCACGTCTTATCTCCTTGCACCAACCCTCATTGCCATCGTGGCTGTGAATGTTGTCGATAATATCTTTGTATTTCCCTACTTCGTTGCCCGTCAGGTCAATCTTTCAGCCATTGCATTGTTATCAGCAGTGGCGGTTGGCCAACAGGTATCGGGTGTCGTCGGAATGTTGATTTCCGTACCCATTGCCCAGATCATCAAAATTATTTTCCAAGAAGTGATCACTGTTTTCTATCGGCAGAGGATCTAGATCTGAAGAGAGCTCCGCACAAATGCAATTCCGGCTAAAGCCAATTCGATCCCTACGAAAGTAACCATCGCCTCTTGAACCTTGTTCTTCCACGCCAAATCCCATGAATAGCGGAAGCCTTCGGGATTGGGGTTGATCTGACGGAGTTGATCTTGAGAAGGCGGACTTAACGTTGGCCAAAAACGGGGAACCAGCTGACAGTAAAGCCCATAAGGTTGCCCAAATACGGACGGCAACTTTCGCTCTTCGTTTTCGATGACATAGTGATAGTTCAAAAAGAACACGAATCCACCAATAGCAGCGAGAATCCACGCGTGAACGGATGCCGTTGCCCCAACCCACATCAAAAAGGTTCCCAAATAAAGCGGATTACGGGTGTAGCGGTAAGGCCCCCCTACCGATAACTTGGCTTCCTTTCTCAGGTAACCACTGCACCACGACCTTAATAAGGCACCGGCAAAACAAAGGGATATTCCCAGCCAACCTGTAGGATAGTCTCGCGTGGTGACAATAAGGATGACGGCAAAAACCCACGCAAGCTGAAACCTGCGGCGCCCTGCAAAAAACACGCGAAGATGATTATTGTTTAAAAGTGACATTCCCGATCAAGGATAGGGAATGCAATAGGACTAGGCAAACGGTTTTAAGCTAAACGCTGATCGTACCGCTTACGCTCGCGCTCACGGATTTCGGCGCCTTCTAGACTAAGGCGAGTCCAGGGCAGAGCTAAAAGCCGTTTATCCTCGATTTCTTCGCCCGTTTCTTCACAAACCCCAAAACTACCGTCTTCGTAACGCTGGAGCGCTTGATCAATTTCCCGAATTCGCTCTAGAAATTTATCTCGTTGATTCAGTGCTTGGGTTTGACTGATGTGAGCGGCCGCCAAATCGGCTTCATCCCCCACCATCTCCGTAGAAAGTGAAGGGTTTAGTGCAATCAGACCATTCATAGCGTCTTGTCTAGAGTTCAAGAGTTTGCGACGACATTCTTCAAAAAGCTTCTTCCTTGAGGCACTCATGTTTCACACCTTTCTCCCAGCATCGTGCTGGAGATTTAGAAAAGCTTATCAGCGACTATTAAAAAAACGATATGTTATTTTTTTGACCCTGGGTGTTGCGCCCGTTTTCTACCACGACACCCACCACTATCCCCAAGATAAAAACCACCCAAAACACATAGACCCAATACGCCAAAAGCGGAATCAATGCCAATTTACCGTAAGCCGTTTGTCCAACCCAATGGACGTACTGACGGAATCCTGCTACCGAGACTCCAATCGAAAATGTAACAAAAACTCCGGAAATTACCGCGCTTTTTAAAGAAACGGGCTTGTGAGGGAAGGACTTAAACACCAAGGTAAGCGCAACAAAAGCAAGGAGGGGTGTCCCAGAGGGGACAGCGCTCGCTATCCCGAGCGCAAGGACGCACACGCCTAGACAAAACACATAATGGGTAATGCGTTGACGAAAGGTCCGCGGTTGGGGGTTTTCCCAAATCTGATCAAAAATTACCTCGAGATTAAAAAGCATGCGACCAATCACCCAAGCAAACATCAAAAGCGCCACTCCGCTGAATCCGGATGTGCGTTTCATGAGAGCTTGGAGATAACGATCCTTAAACTGAAGAATAAAATCGACAACGACATCCCTCTGCGGCTCGGGGAGAGCCAAAAGCCCAAGATCAATGTAATCTTCGAATCGTTCTTGCACGCTGCTGTAACGAAACAAAAATCCCAAAAGCCCAAAAAAAGCGGCGATTAAAGGGAGAATAGAGAACAAAGAAAAATAGGACAAAGACTGCGCCCGCAAAAAAACTTCATGATCTTGAATCCGTTTTAAAGCCTCAAGAAAAAACACCTTGATTGTTAATTTAAACCGTTTAAATCCCGTGCTTTCGCCCAGTATTCCAACGGTTTTTTGGATGTTTTTGTCTACTTTTTCAATCCGATTTTGACGGAGCGCCCGACTCATTGCATGATCCTCGTTGAGGTTTTTATGAAAGTTCTTACGGTAGATTACCAGTCCAACAATCCGGCGCGAACCTTTTGTGAATCTCTAGAATCTACAGGGTTTGCGGTACTCAACAACCATCCCATTCCCCCCAAACTGATCCACGATACGTATAACGAATGGGCGGAGTTTTTTAGGGGTGAAGAAAAACATCAGTATACGTTTGATGCAGAAACCCAGGCAGGATATTTTCCGTTTCGCTCAGAAAATGCTAAGGACTCTCCCATTAAGGATCTTAAAGAGTTTTTTCATATTTACCCTCGGACTCGCCTTCCCCGTTCCTTGGAAAAAAACAGTTTAGAACTTTATGAGCGTCTGATTCAGTTGGGATCAGAAATGTTGTCTTGGCTCCAAAATTCGGCCCCAGCTGCTGTGTTGGCCCCGTTAACCGAACCTTTACCGTCCATGGTTGAAGGATCTCAAGAAAATTTGCTTCGGATCATCCATTACCCACCCCTAAACGGCCAAGAAGAATCGGGAGCCATCCGAGCCGCAGCCCACGAAGATATTAACCTTATTACCCTGCTTTGCTCTGCCACTGCTGCGGGCCTAGAGGTTCTCGACAAAAATGGGAATTGGCATGCCGTGCCTACGGTGATGGATAGCATCACCATCAACGCGGGCGATATGCTCCAAAAAGCCACTCATGGATACTTTAAATCCACCACCCACCGAGTGGTGAATCCCGTTGGCTCCCAGCTGGGAACCTCTCGTTACTCTATGCCTTTGTTTTTGCACCCTCGGGCTGAGGTACGTCTCACCCCGGACACCACGGCACGTCAATACTTGGATCAGCGCCTCCGAGAAATCGGCTTAAAAAAGTAGGGGCTGAGGTGCCATTTTGGGCCTCATCAAAAAAAGTACCGAATTTGCCGGAAAATTAGCGTTGTTTTTTCCCTTGTTAATTTAATTAATATCGTTTAGAGGTCTATCTCGAGAAAGAGAGAGACCCCTTATGAGAGAACTAATCTATCGTGTTCTAGGAGTAGCCTTCGTGGCCAGCACCCTGAGTGCTTGTACGTACAGCGTTAATCACAGCGATCCGTACCGACAAGCGTGGTACGACGTTTATGGAAACTA
>JAIXVT010000084.1 GCA_027482725.1 Pseudomonadota bacterium
GTTGACCGATCAGTATTCCCGCCTTCAGGGCACGTTGTCTAATTTGCAACGGCAACAGAGTTATTTAACCGCAACCCTAGGCGGCGGTGGGGGTAACCCCATTTCGCAACTTTTGGGGGGCTAAGGCATGATTCACAACGCTAAAGGAGACCTATGAGCAAGAACCCGATTTCTCAATACCAAAGGACGGCAGTGACTACAGCTTCGCGGGAGCAGCTGGTGATCATGTTGTACGAAGCATGCATCAAAAATCTGAACAAGGCGATCGAAGGGGTTCATAGCAAGGACCTTGCGGCCAAGGGCGTTGCTGTGGGAAAAGCTCACGACATTTTGAACGAACTCACCAATTCGCTTAATCACGACGTGGGGGGTGAAATTTCAAAGAATCTTGAAGGATTGTATTCGTTTTTTATTCGAGAACTCATTGACGGGAACTTAAAAAACGACACGCATAAGTTCGAAACGGTAAAAAAAATGCTCGAAGATCTGCTGAGTGGATGGCGCCAGGCCATTGCCAGTTTGCAGGCACAAAAAGCAAAGTCGTAACCCTGCTTCAGGGGGTGATGTTTAAGAGTTAAAACGGGAGGTTTTATGGATGATCAAACGACGCTTCAGGGCTGGATTCACGAAAAAACGGCGGTATTAAAGCAGTTTTTGGATTTGACCACGCAGTACTTGGGTCAAATCAAAGGCCCTGACCTGAGTCTGGATCAAAAGTTGGATCTCATGGATGAAATGGGGGATCGACGCGAGGCGACTCTTGTTCGGCTTCGGAGCATTGATGAACAGATGCTGGATTTTTCAAAAGTGTCGTTGGGTGAAATTGCGCGCAACCCTCAGATTCAAGTCGGCATTCAAGAGCACCAGCGGATCAGTCAAGATATTCAATTGACGGAGCAATCCCTCATTCTATACATTCAGACTATGGGTTTCGAACTCCGTTCGGAAATCCTCAAGAGCCTCAAAGAGAAAGAGTCGCTCTCGAAGTTTAAGAGTCAAACTCAGCCCACCACAGGAGAGGAATTGGATCAGAAGGTATGAGTGAACTTTTAGAAACGGGAAAAATTTTAGATAACGTCCGCGATAAAATTCAGGTGGACGGAAAAAAAATTACAGATCTGGACGTGATTCCAGTTCAGACCATGGAAGACGTGGCGATGAATTTTCAGTCCCATGCCCAAAATATCGAGTATTTTTTACTCCGGGTGCGGACCTCGGAGAGGCCGGATGCCGGTTCGACTCGTTCAACGGGAGAAGCGCTTACCCCGCCCCCATTCAGAAAACGTGCCGAGGAAGTCTTAGCCGAAACCCAGTCTCAACGGGTCGCAAATGAAGCCCCAACCCCTTCGGTTGAAGCCGCCGATGTTCCCGATCTGCTTATTAATGCAGATTTACTGGTCGAGGCTAAAGAGTACGAATTGGCAAAAAATATTTATCGTGCTGTTTTGCGAACTGGGGAGTCGTCAGAGCTTGCTTATGCAGGACTTGCCGAAGTTTCTGATAAGGTGGGGTTGATCGAACAAGCCATCCAATTTGCTTGGGATTCGGTTGCCTTTAAACCCAATGAGCGGGGATATAATATTTTAGCTTCCGTGTTGATTCAACAGGGTCGGGACCGCGAAGCCGCTCAAGCCCTAAACCGATCCCTTAAACAGTTGGAGCTTACCCCGTTTAAGCGTGCAGAAATCTATAAAACCCTAGGGAACTGCTACTCCCGACTGGGAGAAACCGCCGAAGCCGAAACATCCTACAAAAAAGCCCTAGATTTAAGCCCCATGAGCGATGAGGTGCAATCCAATCTTGGCGCTTTGTACCTGGAACAGGGACAGATTCAAGAAGCCAAGCGTCGTTATCAAGACGCGGTGGCTGCAAATGCACGGAACGATAAGGCGTGGATGGGCTTGGGATTGGTCGCCGTATCAGAGGCCGATAAAGAAACGGCACTCCAAGCGTTTACTCGCGCCTTGGATTTAAATCTCCGCAATTCAACAGCGATCTTTCATTTGGTGAAATGTGCCTATGAGCTTAAAAAATACGATCAAGCTGAGCGTATCTTGACCCAGTACGTAGAAGTAGCACCTGTCAGTCCAAGCCTTCTTTATTCTCTCGCGGGATTACAGTTTCATGTGGGCAAAAAGCCCCAGGCTTTGGCGACCTCTCAGAGGATTTTAAAGATGAAATCCGATCACAGCGGGGCAAAAGAGCTGATTCAACGGATTGAATCCGAGGTGATTTAGGCATTCTTGAGTTTAGGTTTGGTAAAAGGTTCTATCCACTCAATGTCATGGAGGACAATGATGGTTGCAGATATCGGATTATTACAGGGAAAAGTCATTGATCATCCTGAGCGACGCATCGAGGAAATGCCGGCGCTTTTAGATCAGATTCGGGCGGAAATTTTGCGTTTGAATGCGCCATCTGCCGGGGAAGTTCACGCCAAGACGGATTCTGACCAGGTTGAGAATTCAGAAGGGGGGCACCGTGAGCGTAACCCTTAATCCCGTAAATCCCCCGCGAGTCCGCGCAAAAATTTTAATCATTGACCTGAGTCCCATCACTGCCGTTTTACAATCTTGCGTCAGCATTGCCGCAGTAAAACAAATGTATCCCGAGCACGAGATTCACGGTCTTATCGCGCATGAGGGTTTGGACTTGGTTCAGCGCTCTTCGGTCTTTGCATCGGTGCGGACTCCACCCGTCGATTCCTCCCAGCTCCAAGACTTCGTGAATGAAGTTTTAGACCTCAATGTAGATTTTATTTTCAACTGGACCCGTGAAGGTGACGCACTGAGGTTGTCGCGACTCTTAACCCAAATGATCCCTTCGGCCATTAAATTTGGTGCGGTCGAATCGGCGCAGGGCGCACATCACGCCCTGGATGGTTGGTCCATGATCTTGGAATCTTGGGAGCCTCAGGGCGTGCATTATGGAATTCATCCGATTGATGTACTGACCACTCAAGTTTTGACCGCATTGCAAATTCACTGTGGAGATCCGACCGGTGGCGTCCATTCGCCGATCAGTCATCGGAATTTCTTTGGAGCCACGGATGTGAATTTTGTTTTAAGTCCTCAGCGCGTGGGGATTTCCCGGAGAATCTTGGATCAAGGTTTGAATCCTTTTCATGCGGGCCGTGAATTTACCGTGGTCGAATGGGCGCAAATCATTCGTGCTTGCGATGTGTGGGTAGCGTTTGATGAATTTACAGCCTGTTTATCGGCAATTTTAGGGGTACGCACACTCCGAGTTTTTTCTGATTCCGCAGATCTGATGGATTTGCGTAAAGCCCCCTATGGAAACGATCACTGTGGGGTTTTGGATCAAGGCCAGCCCGATGAAATTTGGGCGGAAACCGCCGAAGACCTGTTGCGTGGAAAAGCGCTCGGACGCGGTTACTATACGCGTATTCGTGCGCCCCAGGAGGGCGGCGGTGTGGCGCTGATGAGTGATCTCCCTGTGCCGACATCTTTTTTGGAGTGGATTGCCAAGGTTCGGGCTCAAGTTTTGCGCAGTTGGTTTTGTGGGTGGATGCCCCCCATAGAGGTTATTGCGCGCGATTTTGTGCTGAATCCTGATTTGATCCGAGAAATTCGTAAGCACAAAGAGTCCAACGAAGTTTTTGCGCGATTGGCGCAAGAGGGGCGCGGCTATGCGACCCGTTTGCGGGATTTGGCTAAGTCCTTTGAGGGGCGTCCGGTGATGTCTCTAGAAGAGCGAGGACAAGTTGATGCACTTGGGCAAGATTTGGTTCAGGTGGAAACGCTACTTTCTCGGGTAACGCAAGTGACTCCTGCCTTTGCGCCGCTATTAAGATTTTATCAGGTATCGATGCGGGACCTGCGCGCGAACACTATTGAGGGCATGGCCGCAGAAACCGAGAGCGTTTTTGCGCTGTTGATCGAAGCTACCGACGTGATCCAATTGTACTGCGATCATACGCTGGATAGGGCAAAGCCGCGCCCCACTAAAACCGCCCCCGAACGTTTCACTTGACCCGTGTGCGCGCAGGTCAGTTGGGTTTGCGCGCACTTGCGGAGTGAGGTTTAAGCGAGTGCGAGGGGTTCGTCCTTTGCGGCTAAGAGGCTCAAGACGTATCGATTGTGGGATTCGATGTAAATTGCAAGGTGGGCCATGAGACAGGCACGTTTTTTGGTGGTGCACCAGGTGCGGCGGTTAAGGCGGTTCACGTTGGCGCGGAGCATGGCGAGCGTGTGATTGATGGCAAAGAGGGGGTCGAAGGCTCCGTATTTGAGTTCGCCAAAACCGGAGGGCTTCGCTTGTCTGGCGTAGTGGGTTTTGTGCTTGGCTCCGGGGTACAGCGTTCGAAAGGGCTCTAAGTAACGTGGACAGCAGTCGGACGCGGCTTCACAAAAATCGTGGACTCGGGATTTAATCTTCTTTAACAACCGCCTGATCGCCTTGGGCCGTTCGTCCGGTAAAACCCCATA
>JAIXVT010000273.1 GCA_027482725.1 Pseudomonadota bacterium
AAACTCGGTGTATTCGGGGTTGAACAAAAGCTTGAGTGTTTCTTTAAAGCCTTCTTTTTTTTTAACACTCTTAAAGGTTCGGACAACGTTTTGAACGGTGATGATGCTCATAAGGTGATGCTTCTTGTACCTGGGAACTCTTTGGTTTTTATTTGTTTTACATACGAGTTAAAGCGGAGCTTTATCAGGACGTCTTTACCCTGAGGTAATTTTTTTTGGCTGTCGATCATTCCGGCATCGACGGGAAATCCCGTGATCAATTGGAATGGGCCGTTTTTTACAGCGATGGCGTAAACCAAAAGCGCCCGATTTTTATCGGTGCTCTTGAGGGACGAGGCGTCGATATAATTTGCAATGACGGTTTTGATTTGAAGGGGAATGCTGTCAACGTTTGCGGTTTCTAAAACAACGACTCTTGGGTTTGACCAAGCAGGATAACCGGGCAGTCCCACCACGCGCCCAAAGAGTTCGGTGACATTTTTAAAAAGCGTTCCTGATGGGGGTAGGGGGGAGAGGTGCCCCGGACTCAGGTTTAGTCCGCGCTCCACGGATCCGGCCGTCCAACGTTCCCGTTTGTAGCCGTAAGGAGTTTTGAGGTTGGAAAACAAATACCCATACGTGTGGGTCAGTCCCGCATGGTTCATGGCATAATCTTGCGATTCAGGCCGCAATCCCAGCTCTTGGTGCAAAAGTTCCATTACGACCGGATGGACAATCGGAACCGAGGTATTGCTTTCATCAAAATTTTTGCTCATGCCCCACTGATTGAGGAGAGGTTTGTTTTTTTTGTCGCTCTGCCAATTCAGAAAAAGGGCTTGGGCAAACGATGCGTTGATTTTACTTTTTACGGATTTAACCGAAGCGTTCGGAGTTGAAAGCGACTCGGTGAGAGTGAACCACGGGTCGGTGCTGTTGACCGCAAGGCCGTGCGCGCAAAAAGGTGCGGCCCCTAAAAGAACGCAGAGTTTTTTTAAAGGCCGCAAAATCATATCAGCTCTCCCGGCGGACCATTTTTTTTACTTCTTCCAGGTGTTCGGTTTCTGCTAAGACAAATTGACGTGCAAAGTCTTCGAGTGCAATATCGTCTCCCGCAACCTTGACAAGCTTGGTGTATAGCTTTAACCCTTCAGCTTCGAATTCTAAGGATTCCGCTAAAATCTGATCCACGGTGTGGGTGTTGGTTTCTTTGATTTTGTTGGTAAATAGGGGCGGATGCCCGCCGTAGGCCGTAATTTTTTCGCCGATCTTTATGGCGTGATCCATGGACTCTTGTGCCTGTTCGCGCAACCACTTTTGGATGGGAATACGGTGATGTCCCATAATCATGAACGAATAGTGAAGGTAGCGGAACACCCCTTCCATTTCGCTCTGAAAAATGTTTTCCAAAATTTGTAAAACCTCTTTGTTTTTCTTGCTCACTTGATGAACTCCTTCTTAAGATTTGTGACGTTGGCACAGTATAGCGTAGATTCCAGCGCGTATTACAACCATAACCTTGAAGCCTTGGTCCAGCTTACCGAGCGTAAGTGGAGCCCCGAGAGTGTTCGTCTTGCAATGGAAGGTGTTGAGCGAGGCGCAACGGTGCTGGAAATCGGATCTGGTTTTGGTCGCGACTTGTCTGAGCTCGCGCGCATGGGTTATGTGGCTTCGGGGTTGGACAACTCTGAACGTTGTGTGCAGTGGTCCCGGCAAAAGTACGAGGTTTTGGTCCGTCAAGCAAACGCGTTGCTCTGGTCGCCCCCTGAGTCGTCGTTAGATGCGGTATGGATGGATGAAACATTGAATCACATGGATTTGATCGGGGCTCAGCGTGTTTTGAATTCCGCATTCAAAGGGGTCCGTCCGCAAGGACGGTTGTCGGTGGCTTTTTTGGAGGGCGATACCTGCGTGGATGACCGTTGTGTAGATTTCCTTGGGCCAACGCGCACGCTTTTTCTCCATCGGTTAAAGGCGATGAGCGCCCTGATCGAGCAGTGTGGGTTTCAGATTTTGCGCGTAGGTAAGCACCAGGACAGTTCGCGCACGTTGATGATCTGCACGCGAATCGGCTAACCCCGAGTTATGTTTAGTGAGTTCTTGATTTTGCGCCCTTAGCGATTTTTGCGGGTCTTCCAATAATTTCGAGTGCCTCTAGGCGCAGATCGTTTTCAAAAATGAACCGATAGAAGTTTTCGATATCGGGGTGGTTACGAAAATTTTTCATTGTCGCAACGGTTGTCGTAGCAAGAGAGGGCTCTGGCGCCGACAGGGTTGCCGTAGGGGGGGCGACGTCGAGATCGTCTTCGTCTTCTTCGCTGGACTTAGAGGTTTCAGTTTCTAGAGCTTTTTGCGCCAAAATAGCGGATTTTTTGTCCAATTTTACTTTGGGCTCTGCCTTGGCGGGGGCTTTGGCTACAGGTTTGGGAGCCCCTTTTAAAGGAACTTTTGCTGCGGATTTAGCAGGGGGTGTTGTTTTTTTTGCGGGATCTTTTTTTACATCCGTCTTTTTGGCAGCGGTTTTTTTCATGATCATCTCCAAACATTGAAATACATAAATCCAAAGCAATAGGGAACAGGCGTATACCGGAGTACCCGTTATACAACACCACAAGGTGCAGATTCTAGCCTAGTTTCAGGAAAATGCAAGATAAAAATAGTCGGAAATACCGAATTCGCAGGTTTATTCCGGAAAGGGAGTGGGGGATTCTACAAAATCCCCGGCGAATGGAGCCCAATGAACACCGAAGTGTCTGCGCCTCTTCCTCCGTTTAAACCGCGATGAATTTGTAATGAAACACTTACAGGAACATAGAGCAACACCGCGCCGTCGGCTACGATTCCCAAGCCCGTGGACGGAAGTGCAACGATTTTGGAGCGTCCCTGAAGCAGGGCCGATTCGATAAAAACAAATCCATGGAGCTGCTCAATAAATGCGGGAGTCGTTTCGAATCCCGAAAAAAGTTGCGCGAGCGGAAAATGGAGGTCTAGCTCGGGCACCGCCACCCAGCGCCCTAAAAATCCACGATCCGAATACCCTCGAATTCCGATGGAATCTAGACTCGTCCCCGTTCCTAAACTAAACGGACTTGCAGAGTTTCGTCCCTGCGCTTGCGCGTAAGTGTCAATCGCACCCGGTATCAATCGTGTGGAATGGAGTCCACGAAATCGTGGAGAAAATACCCAGTGATTGCCCAAGTGGTGAAACGATTGCGCATGCAAATACATGCGGTGAAGGGTGCGGTAAGAATAGAGCTGGGAAGCTTCGTGCGCCAAGAGCGCGCTTGCCCCGAACTCAGGCATAAAGCCGAGGGGAGATTTTCGTGCATGAGAGGCAAAGAGGCTTGTGGTTACGGTGGGGATAATCCCGCGCTGATACCATTCGCTCTCTAAAAAAGATGCCGACACCGCGTCGGTACTTGTCCCATAGCCGCGATACCGTCTCCCACTGATTTCTACGGAGGGTATCCAAGTGGAGAACATCGTACGTAGAGGCATTGAGTATTTTAGCGTTGCTTGAAATTTTCGTTCAAAAAGAGATGACGAGAAAAAACGCGTATCCGCTTCGAAACCCAGGGTGAAGCGCGAATGATCAGTGATCCACAAGACTTCGGCCAATCCATCGGGGCGCTCGGTTTTAAAGTTGTAAGATCCTAGCGCCAAGTATTGAAAGCGCATGTTGCGGTTGAATCCGGTAATCAATGCGCCCGCTTCTGTTCCCGCAACCGAAGAATAGCTTCCCCAAGGGGCCCACTGTCGCGGTGCTAATCCCGAAAAAAACGGTTCCTCTTTAGGGTTTGTGACTTGCACTGCGGGAGGCGTGTTTAACGATTCGGGGATGCTGGATTCATTATTGGGGATTTTTACTACGCGGTCGTCAGCATGGGTTTGATGGGCGATTTCGACCGCTTCAATGCCTTTAGCCGAAATTCGTGAAGCATAAGATCTCTCTGATTTTTTTGAAGGAATGGCGTTTACAATTCCCGTGATCACGTTGGTTAGGCGAACGGGAGTTTTTCCCCGTTTGAGGCTGTAAATATTTTGCACACCACTCGCATCAGAGACAAACGTGATGGAATCCGATTGTGCGGGGTACACCTGGGGGAAACGGTTATGGGCGCCATTGTCGATCCATATTGTTTTAGTAATTTTTTCCTGGGGGGTTTGAGGCAAGCTCAAGGATTCGATTTGTGCGCCACGTTTACCGGGCATTTGGTGAGACACAATGATTTCACGGGCCGATAAAAACTGGGGTTGGGCATAAGCCCCGAACGGGGCTGGGCGTTGGAGGAGTCTTGGGTTTTTTAGGGTGATGGCTTGGGCATCGGTATCGACCTCTGCCATCCAAAGTTGATGCTCGGCCTGAGCTGCGACGGTGTAGACGATCAGCTTTCCGTCAGGGCTGAGCGCTGGATCTTTTGCCCGGGCCTGCTCAGTGAGTCGGTGGCGTCCGGTCCCGTCGTTGCGAATAGCAAAAAGTTCGGAGTAAGTATTGAAGGATTTGACGTTATCAAGTGCGCTATACACAACCCAGTTGTGTCGTGGGGTGAGTGCGGCTCCGACACCAAACCGTTTTTCATCTAAAACAGTTTGAGTTTTTGTTTTGAGGTCAATTTTTTTAAGCGAAACACGCTCGTTCAATCCGTTTTCTGAGGTGATCAAAAACGATTCGTCTTGCGCTAGAGCAGAGATAAACACTTCGCCTTGGCTTTGGGTAAGCGGAGTAAATGCGGAATGCAGACCTCTTTTGATGGTTTCAATTTCTTCTTTTTTATCGGCTTCGGTCCGAGCTACAAAGTCTCGCCACAGATCGGCCCAAGATTTTCCAAATTGCTCGATCAGATTTCCCTCTAAAAAATAAGGAATTCGACCAGAAGAAGCGATGGAAATATCCGCAAGTTTGGAAAATGGATTTTGTCCCCGTTCTGTAGCTTGGAGCGAGAGTTCTTTGGTGAGGTGATACCCGAAAAGGTAAGGCATTTCTCCTGCCGGGAAATAAGGGATAGATCCGTTGACGCGATCCAGAGTAAAGCGGTGATCCCATTTTTTTTCGAGCGTTATCGCTCGGAGAATTCCTTCCCAATAGGGAGATCGTCCACGTCCGGTGCTGGGCATGGTCCGTGTTTCAAAATACACCGCAAGACCTTCCAGCAACCAGCGTGGCTGGAGTCCGTTAGGACGCACGACATCACCAAACACCCACCGTAAAACCTCCATGAAATCTCTAGTGGGATCAATGTTCAGGACATGGAGGTACTCGTGCCACACCAATGTTTTAATCCAATCTTCCGTGTGCGCGGTAGAAAACCAGGATTCGGGGGGAGTGGCGTATAAAATTACGCCAATTCGGAGTGCGGGAGAAGCCAATCCATTTGCTGCGTCGAGGTTGTCGGTGACAAGAAACTGCGTTTTCCCCCGAGGTTCCCAGCGCATCAGCGGAGCAAGGACTTGATGCGCGTGCTCGAATTCGGTCAGGGCGCGCGTTGCAAAAGCTTCCAGATCTTTGGGGTAGAGCGCGATAAAGTGCGCAGATTCTTTGCGTTGGTGAGTGTCGTAAGGACTGATGCCCAGGGTGTCGACCAACGTGTAGCTGTCGACCGTGGTGTTTGCTCCTGACGTCAGTGTGGAGAGACCCAGGAGACAGAACAAGAGAGGTACAAAAATTTTCATGGCGAATGGGCCTCGATAGCAACGGGCTGGGTTTTAAAAAAAAGTGGTGTTTTTAAAGCAACTTTGGAAACAATCGCTAAAGCGGAGTGCGGATCGGTACCTAAGCTAGTCAGTGTACCGAGGGTTTTGCCTTGGGCGTCCGTAAGGGGAGCCTGCGGTGTTAAGGGTTGAAGCGAACCAACGGGTAAACGTACACGCGCCAACTTTTTTGCCGAAGATCCGATGGCGATCATTTTTTCGATCACCTCTTGTCCGGGATAACACCCTTTTTGATCTTGAATTGCGGATTGAAATCCTACATCGAGCGGGTTGGTCATTCCATCATGGTAAAATTCGTAACCGTAACGAGGAATCAAGTTCTGTATTCTTGTGTCTTCATGGGGTGCGACCTGTCGGAGAATCTCTTGGTTTTGTTCCTGATTAAGGGAGCTTGGGGTGACGGTGTACTTTTCTGAAAATGTGTAATGTTC
>JAIXVT010000316.1 GCA_027482725.1 Pseudomonadota bacterium
AGTTTCTCCTCCTACCCAAACTTGCATGACACGTCCCTGCGTTTTTTGCTGAACAAAAGGCGAATTTTTGCTGATCGATGCCCAGTGACCGGGATCAAGGTATACCGGAGCATGGGGGTCAAAGAGCGTCGCATCCGCAACCGCACCCACACCCAAACTCCCACGATCCAAACCCAAAAATTTTGCCGGTCTTACCGTCATGGCGTCACATAATCTCATCCAACTCAAAACGCCGTCACGGACCAACTGCGCCATCAGGGGCAATGTTGTTTCTAATCCGATAATGCCATTGGCCGCGATTTCAAAAGCAGTCTCCTTATCCAAACACCCGTGGGGCGCATGATCAGACGCGATCATATCAATGTGTCCCTGCGCCAGGCCCTCAAGCAACGCTTGGCGATCGGCCTCACTGCGCAACGGTGGCGCCATCTTATGTGCCGAATCTAATCCACACGATTTTGAATCCGTGGAGTGATGACACACGGTAAGATCGGTCAACAGCAAATGATGGGGCGTGACCTCACACGTCACCCGAACTCCGTCTTCACGCGCGCGCGTGACCTGCGCCAGTCCTTCGCGTGTAGAAAGGTGCGCAATATGAATCCGTGCACCCGTATCACGGGCCAATGCGATTTCGCGGGCGACCATGATTTCTTCGCTAGCGTTGGGCTGACCGCGTACGCCATACAGTGCTGACACTTCGCCCTCGTTCATGGGCGCACCTGTTGATAAATTCAAATCTTCAGCGTGAGAAATAATCGGCATATCCCACATCGCGGCGTAACCCATCGCGGCGCGCATCAGTTTGGAATTCATCACGGGATGACCATCATCGCTAAACGCACGCGCTCCGGCCTTACGCATCAAGCCAAGCTCAGCCAAGTGTTCGCCTTTTAGTCCTCGGGTTACCGCACCGATCACCTCCACGCGCGCGCCATTCGCTTCACGCGCTCGGTCCAAAATCCATTGCGTAATCTCTGGAGAGTCATTAACGGGAAGCGTATTGGCCATCACCGCAACAGTAGTGAATCCGCCACGTAGTGCTGCTTGCGTCCCTGTCGCTATCGTTTCTTTATGGGATTGCCCTGGCTCGCGGAGATGCACATGCACATCAATGAGACCGGGGAATAAAATTTTTCCGGTACCATCGACAACGTCGCACGATTCGGAAAAAAAATGACTTGGAGGCTCTCCGATAAACTTGACGGCACCGTTTTCAAAACCGATATCGGTGATTTTGTCCGTTCCTTCGGGGCCCCGGGAAGCATCTATCAATCGCACATTTTTAATCAGTGTAGAGCGGCTCACGATCGCATTCCTCCTGGATATGCGCGCTGAATGGCGCGCTCCATAACTGCCATCCGCGTGGCGATTCCGTGCTCCACTTGCAACTCCACCAAAGAGCGACTACTTTCTGCAACACCACCGTCGATTTCAACTCCACGATTTATCGGCCCGGGGTGCAAAATTTTTACCTCCGGCGATAGTTTTTTTTCTCGATCTGCAGTCATGCCCCAAAAATGCCGGTATTCGCGCACCGACGGGATTGCGCCTGTTTTTTCATGCCGCTCAAATTGTAAGCGCAACATCACCACCGCATCAGGTTTTTTTCCTAAAGTACGATCAAACAAAACATGATCAAAATCGTATTCAACCTGTAAATTTTTTGGAAATAGTCTTCGATCTTGAGGCACCAATGTTTTAGGCCCCACCCACACCACCTGGGCACCCAATGCGGTAAATAAAAATGTTTGTGACCGCGCCACACGCGAGTGGTCAATATCACCGCAAATCACGATGGTTTTACCCGCAATGCCGCCATGCCCCCATACGGTTTCTAGCGTAAGGGCATCAAGCAACGCTTGAGTCGGGTGCTCCATTGCGCCATGTCCGGCACTAATCACCGGACAACCCGTCCATTCCGCAATCTGAAAAGGCGTGCTACTGGAGGTGTCCCGCACGACAAAACACGTAGCGCCTAACGCTTTTAGAGTAAGTGCGGTGTCCTTAAGGGACTCCCCTTTGTTTAAAGCCGACTGAGCGGGCGAAAACGCCACGGAATTCAAACCCAAACGACGTGCCGCAAGCTCGAACGACGTTTTGGTGCGCGTCGAGGATTCGATAAAAGCTTGAACAATCATTTGGTTTTGAAGCAACTGAGGATCGACAGAGATCTTTTTGTTTTGAACTTGAGCGGTGTAGAATTCACGCGCTCGATCTAATAAGGACCTTAACTCCGCAACATTTTGGTCACGCAATGTAATCATGTCGGTATACCCTTACCCATTCCATTCCGGCGGCGATTGCAGATTGCACTCCAAGATCGGCGTCTTCAAAAACCAAACAGTCTGCGGGCGGAATCCCGAGCTGTTGGGCCGCAAGCAAGAAAGGATCGGGGTGCGGTTTGCCGCGTGCATAGTCGCCGGCGCACACCAAGGCTTGCACCTGGTCGCGCACTCCAAGCGCGCGCAAAGTGAGATCCACTGTCTCTTTGTGTCCGCCCGAAACCACGGCAATGGGGATTTTACCAACCGCATCTTTAAAGTGCCACATCACCGGGGCAATCGGTTGCACGTGGTGCAAAAGCTCTAAAAAATGAGCTTCTTTTTGGTGTTCAAACGCACCGGGGTCAAACGTAATCCCCGTGCGCTCGCTGAATCCTTTTAAGATTTCTTGAGTGGTACGCCCCGCTGAAGCGTAAAACAATTCGTCCTCAAAAGTGATGCCCCACGGTGCAAAAGTTTTATTCCATGCGGCTTGATGGAGCGGCATGGTATCCGCAAGTGTGCCGTCACAATCAAACAAATACGCCTTAAACTTTTTTTGTGGAATGGGAAGGGGCGCTCCGACGGTTTGCATTGCGCATGCAGGATAACACAAGTTTAGACAGCGCGGCGTAGGGATTTAAATTGACGAGTTCTAGATTTTACGGAATTTTCGTTATGGGTTTTTTTTCTTTATTAGGGAGTCATAAAAATGAAATATTTTTTTCTTTCAACACTAGGGCCTGTTTTCAAAGTCGCTTGACCCTTGGGTAAAAAGTTGATGAAATTTCAGGATGAGAAAACTTCTAACCAACGGGATGTGGTCGAAGCTCGAGCCTTTGTTTCCTTCGGA
>JAIXVT010000097.1 GCA_027482725.1 Pseudomonadota bacterium
TCCGAAGGAAACAAAGGCTCGAGCTTCGACCACATCCCGTTGGTTAGAAGTTTTCTCATCCTGAAATTTCATCAACTTTTTACCCAAGGGTCAAGCGACTTTGAAAACAGGCCCTAATGAATGCTCAAATCCCCTATATTTTTAATCGGGACAGTATTGGGACATATTTTGTCCCAATACTTGCGTTTGGGACAATCAGAGGCGATAATATTGATTATACGGTTTTATGGGACAGTTTTTGTCCCAATACTGCCGGAGGATACGTTGCCTAAGACGACAAAACCGAATCTTGAAGATGCCATATTGAAACTTATTCAAAGTAGCAATGAGATCAATGTGCATGCCGTTGCCGAAGCAACCGGTTTGTCGAAATCAGACGAAACCGATCGAAAAGCAATTCAACGCGCACTCAATTCATTTGTTAAAAAAGGAGTTCTTAAACCAAGTGGGGCAGCCCGCGCGCGCGTTTATCTAAAAACAAATTCTTCCAAGCTAAAGAAAAAATCTGAAACTCAACTTTCGAGCAAAGAACAAGAGTTCAAAAACATTTCTCTATCGGCAGAAGCACAAACGGTATTCGAATACGTTTCTAAACCGATTCAATCTCGAAAACCGGTTAGTTATAATCAAGACTTTCTCCGCAAATACAAACCGAACAAAACTTTCTATTTCAACGAAAAACAACGCGCCCACCTTTCGCGCTTAGGATCGGTTGAAAGCAAAGAACGTCCGGCCGGAACTTACGCCCGCAACATTCTTGACCGGTTACTCATCAATCTTTCATGGAACTCAAGCCGCCTTGAAGGAAATACCTATTCACTCTTAGAAACAAAACGATTGATTGAGCATGGCGATGTGGCCACTGGTAAAGATGCAACTGAAACCCAGATGATTTTGAATCACAAGGCTGCGATTGAATACATTATTGAAACAACGATTGAAGGCGACATCACCGCACACGAGATTTGTAGTATCCATTCCCTTTTATCTGAAAACTTATTGGGAGATCCAAGTGCATCAGGAAGAATTCGAGATATTGCGGTTGGCGTAAAAGGTTCGGTTTACCTTCCATTAGATAACAAACACCTTTTGCAAGAATTCTTCGATCTCTTCGTAGCGAAATTGAACGAAATCGAAGATCCATTTGAACAATCGTTTTTTGCAATCGTGCACCTGTCTTATTTGCAGGCATTTGAAGATGTAAATAAAAGAACTTCGCGCTTAGTCGCAAATATTCCTCTCTTTAAAAAGAATCTCAAGCCGCTCTCTTTTGCCGACGTCGATCAAGATGAATACGTGAAAGCTCTTCTCGGCGTTTATGAGCAGAACGATGTTTCATTAATCAGAGATCTTTATCTCTGGGCTTATGAAAGATCTGCTCAACAATATTCGGCCATTCAGCAATCGATGGGAGAACCCAATCTTTTAAAACTAAAATATAGAACTACTATTCACGATATTATCCAGACCATTATCTTGAAACCGGTGCCGGGCAATCAGGTGGTTGCTGAGATCAATGTCTTACTTGAAAGAGTTAAGGCTCCGACTCAAGAAAAGGTAGAACTCTTCAAGATCATCGAAACTGAGATTGCGAGCCTTCACGACGGTAATATCGCCCGCTTCAAAGTTCGCCCAAGCCAGTTTCAAGCTTGGAAAAAGCTTTAGTAATTCGTATCCAGGGCATTGCCCGAGTCGATCAAGCGCTTGGTGCGTGAACTGAGTGGGTTGGGGTTTCCACCGGCGGATATTGCTAACCGCACAGGAATTTCTTATTACACGATCTTGAATTGGGCCCCGATTAACCGGAAAAACCGATACCCAAAATCCACGCATAAATTTTTACCCGTAAAAATCCGCGAATCTAAGAGCGTACAATATTCTATAGCAATACCTGGCAATAGTTATTTAACGGTCACCGTGCAAATTCAAAACCCTGCTGCAACGGTAGAAATCAAAAACGTAAGTCCTGCATTTTTACGGAAGTGGTTGTTGTCCAGGGGGAGCGCGTGAAGCTTAGGTTTGCCGTTAATCAGCGTGTTTTTGTGTATCAGTAATCGATTGATATGCGGGCTGGGTTTAATCGACTCCAGTCGCTTGAGGATTTTTAGATTAAGGTTTATGATTGAGTATTGGTCTTTTGAATTTGTTTAGAATCGGGATCACGCCCTAAGTTAATAGCACTAAAAATTGAGCCTAAAACGATCAAGGCTACACCTAAGTAAGAACTGAGAGAAAGAGATTCGTCCCAAACGGTAACGCTGAGGATGGTCGCCCAGACAACACCAAGATAATTGAAGCCCGAAATTTTAGACGAATTTTCGCTTTGGTACGCTACGGTGAGAAAATACTGCGCGATTTGTGCAAAAATCCCGATCATAATTAAACAGAATAACTCTATAAAATCAGGTGTAATCCAGTTTTTAATGGTAAGGGGTAAGGAAAGAATGAGTGAGCAAATTGCAAAGTAAAAGATGATTACTTGAGGCGCCTCGGAGCCCCTCAGTTTACGAATACTGGAGTATGCGATTGCTGAAAAAAGAGCAGAAACAATACCTAGCAAATAAAATACAGAAAATTTAGAGAAATTAAAATCTGCAATAAATGGAATTGCAAGGACAGTGATCCCCAATGCGCCCCATTGAGCCGGACGGAGTATTTCTTTTAGAAAAAAGACTCCTATAAACACTGCAAAAACAGGGGATAAATACTGTAACGTCGCAGCGAGAGTAAACGGGATTTCTTGGATCGTTAAAAAATAGAGTAGCAAGGAAAATGCACCCGAAAAACCGCGCAGTAGGAGAAATTTTTTATTTTCTCCTACGGGGGATAGGTTACTTTTTTTTATCGAAATGCCACATAAGAATGCACTTACAACGGCTCTAAAAAAAGTGATCTCAAAAAAGGGAATTCGATTAAGTTTTTTTGCAACTGCGGCCATTAAGGTAAAA
>JAIXVT010000110.1 GCA_027482725.1 Pseudomonadota bacterium
GGGGCCGTGGAAGGGGAAAACCAGAAAACTATCATTAACTTAGAGGCGCCTACGGTTCATTATGTCAGCCTTTTTAATGCCTCTTTAAAGGGGGAGATCGAACGGGCCTCTACAGAGCTTGTTGGTCGTCCCTGTGAGGTAAGGATTTCTCCTAAAGCCACGGCGCAGATCAATACTTTTCGCTCAACTCCAACTCCGCAAACAACAACATCCATTTATTCAAACCCCCCTCAATCGTCTGGACATGTTGCTCCGACCCCAAGGCCCTCCCCTTTTGATTCGCCCATTCCTACAGTAACTATTCCCAAAAGTCGCACGGCACTCCGCGATGCTATTTTTTCGGACGAACCCACAGAATTTCGTGACCCCCTAGCGCCACCCCGTCCTGAGGATCGCCAAATGCCTCCGCCCCAAGCCTTTGTCCAAGGCGGGCTCAATTCCCCTCAGTCTCCAATAAGAATGGGCAGGAACGCAGATATTCCGAGCGACTTAAACACCATTGATCCCAACCTGACGTTTGATAACTATATTGTCGGTCCGTCCAATCAGTTTGCATACGCCAACGCCTATGTGACGTCTGAAAAACCTGCTCAACAATTCAATCCACTTTTTATTTATGGCCCCCCAGCGGTCGGGAAAACCCATCTTTTGCATGCCATTGGGAATCGACTCAAGACCATTCATCCCCATTTAAAATCCTACTTTGTTTCGGCCGAAGCGTTTGTGAACGAATTTGTCGAAAGCATTAAGAGCAACAAGCAGTTAGAGTTTCGTGAAAAATACCGCCAGCGCGCGGATGTGCTTTTGATCGACGATTTCCAATTTATCGTTGGGAAAGACCGATCCCAAGAAGAATTCGTCCACACTTTTAATGCCCTCCATCACTTAAAAAAAATGGTGGTGCTCACATCGGATAAGGCCCCCAAAGACATTGATGGACTTGAGGAGCGTATTCGTACCCGGTTTGAAATGGGCTTGGTAACCGATATTCGTCCACCGGAAATTGAAACCCGGATTGCGATTTTAAAATCGAAAGCCGAAAAAGACGATTGGTACCTGCCGGACGAAGTGGCCACATTTATTGGGACTTACGTCAAGGATACGGTCCGGGGGCTGCATGGTGCATTGATCCGTTTGCAACAACATGCGTCCATGAGTGGCTCCGAGATTACTTTAGATTTAGCAAAGCAGGCCCTGCAAGACACCTTGCCTGAAGAAGGACAAGAGTACACGGTTGATAACATTTTGAATGCGATCTGCAAGGTGTACCAAATCAAACTCCGAGACCTGAAGGGCGGATCGCGGGCCAAGCTTTACTCCCTCCCCCGCCAGGTTTCCATGTACTTGATCCGCCGGTACACGCACTTGGGCTACCGAGAAATTGGGATGATTTTTTCTAAAGACCATTCCACGGCGGTCCATGCGTGCAAAGCGATTGATCGACAAATCGAAATCGACTCCGAACTCCGTCGCTCCGTTGATGCCATCCGAATGAGTTTGTAACTCAGACCGCCCTCCCCATTTGAGGTACCCGGGCTTCACCCTTACCACTAACGCGCCACACCTAACTCATCAGCCAAATTTATACTTGTTCCACACTCAAGAATTCCCAATAGTCCGGAATTCGGACTATTGAAAGTGACGCTTGTTGTCATTTGGTGAATTGGTGAATTGCTGGTGGATAAAGTTATCCACCAGACAAAAACCATCAACCATTTGAAATTAAAGAGTAATTTAAGATCCAAAAAAGTTATCCACCGCGGTGGATAACTTTTGGAACTTATCCACCAACAATTCACACGCTATTCACAGGGTTGGTGGATAACTTTGGGGGATAACTTTTCGTGGAACACTCCAAACCGGAGTTATCCCCCAGATTTTCCGACTTATCCACCAAGCTAAAAAATCTTGGGGGATAAGTCGGTGGATAACTTGGGGGATAAGTCACTCTTTTTGGGGTTTTCCGACTTATCCCCCAAAACCCGATTTTTATCCCCCAGACTTATCCCCCACAATTGAACATCTTTTATTTAAAGATTTCGTAGACTTACCGAGTTATCCCCCAAATTCACACCTCTACTACTAATACTAATAAAATTTAAAAGTGTTTTTTATTTCTAAAGAGAACCCAAAATGGGGGATAACTTTCAAATGAAGTTTTCCATTGAAAGAGATGTCTTATATAACGCACTTCAAAAAATTCAGTCCGTTATTGAAAAACGGCACACCATGGAGATCTTAGGAAACGTTCTCTTTGAGACTCAAGGAAGTGATGTTCTTTCCATCACAGGAACAGATCTTGAAATTGGTGTCCAAGTTCACGGGAAAGCTCAGTTCCAAACTCCCGGTCGAATGACCTTATCGATCAAACATATTTTGGACATCACCAAAGAGCTCCCCCAACAAATGATGTACTTCCACCAGAAACCCAATCATTGGGTAGAGATCACTTGTGCCAAAGCACGCTTCAACGTGGTCGGTCTATCTGCGGATCAGTACCCCGCTATTCCTGACTTCAACCAAAAGCCCTACCAAAATGCAAACGCCGAGCGTTTAGCACAAATGATTGATAGCACGGTGTTTGCAGTATCTACGGATCCCACCCGTTATCATTTAAATGGGACGTATCTGGAAGCTACTGAAAACGGAATCCGAATGACGGCCACCGATGGCCACCGATTGTCTTTTGTAGATGACGAAGTTTTTAGCAAAGCAATCGAATTGAAACGAGGAATAGTTATTCCCCGAAAAGGACTAGCCGAACTTCGTAAGCTACTCCAAGGAACAAAATCCGTAGGAATCGCTTTTGAAAAGGGGTACCTCTATGCCCAAAGCGAATCTACTTTTTTGTTTGTTCGTCTCATCGAAGCCGATTATCCCGATTACCGTCAGGTGATTCCCACAGGGTTAGACAAAGCGGTAAAGATTAAACGTGAAGATCTACAAGGCGCTTTAAAGCGCGTTAGCCTCATGGCCCACGAAAAATCCAAAGGGGTAAAGATTACCATTCAAGAGGGTATTTTAGCGGTGTCGTCCAGTAATCCTGAAATGGGAGAAGCTCGGGACGAAATCGCCATTCCCTATTCAGGAGAAACGTTTGAAATCGGATTTAATGCCAAATACATCTTGGATTGTTTAGAAGTGATGACGGATACCAATATCGAACTCAAATTTAAAGACAAAAGTAAGCCAGGAATGCTCCAGGGTTTTGATCACCGCAATCACACCTATGTGATCATGCCTATGCGCATTTAGGGATTTGAGTTATGAAGCTTGCGCAGTTGCGCTTGCAAGGCATTCGCAATATTCAAGACCTGGAAATCCCTTGCCAAGAGGGCATTCATTATATTTATGGAGACAATGGCCAGGGCAAAACTTCCATTTTAGAGTCGATCTACATCCTGAGTAATTTGAAATCGTTCCGAGAGTCGGACTTGAAATCGGTGATCTCTTCGGAACCGGCCTCTTTTGCCCGTATGGAGGGCACGTTTCATGTTGATGATCAGACCCATGCCTTGCTTGGCGTATCACTCCAGAAATCGCTTTCGGGGCGATTAGAAAAAAAGGCCTTCATTAACGGCAAACTCTCAAAAAGCGCGTCGGATTATTTTCGGGTCAAGTTTTCTAATTCACCGATTCAGTTTCATGCGGTCAATTTGAATCCCACGTCCACGGATTTTATTCGCCGCGATCCCTCGTATCGACGGAATCAGCTGAATCTGATGATTTCTTCAACGCATTTAACTTATCTAGATCACCTGAGCCGGTACCAAAAAACTTTGGATCAAAAAAATGCGCTCCTCAAATCCGAAGGCAACATCGACCCCGACCTTTTAGAGGTATTCAATCAGTCTCTTGCGTTAGAAGGGGCTTGGATGATTCATTTTCGGCTCCAATTCTTGGACCGGATTACCCAGCAAATTCCAGGATTTTTAAAGACAATCGCCCCTGATCAAGAAGCCCCTCAAATATCGTATTTTTCTAAGATTTTTGAGCACTTAGACGCTTCTAAAATTGGACAAAACGAGTCAGAAAGAGTATCCTTGCTTGAAGCTCAACTTCGGCAAAAATTCCATGAATTACGCCGTGCGGAACAGGCTCGAGGATCAACATTAATCGGGCCTCACCGAGACGATGTTCTCCTCAGGGTTTCTTCGCATGGCGGATCCCAAGAGCTAGGACTTTTTGCAGAGCGCGCGTCACAGGGGGAAATGAGATCTCTTCTTTTGGCGTTAAAGCTCGCGGAGTTAGTGGATTATCAAAAAACCACAGGCGTGGATCCCGTTTTGTTGATTGATGATTTTTCATCAGAACTGGATGTACGGCGGAGAGGATTTTTGTTGGATTACTTGAAGGATTCAAAGTTTCAGATTTTTGTAACAGCGACTGAAAACCTAGAGCCTCAGGGCGTCACATTTAAAATCGAACGAGGGAAAATCGTATCGTGAGCACCGAAGTCACTACTCAGTACACAGCGGATAAAATTAAAGTTCTTGAAGGCCTTGAGGCCGTTCGTAAACGACCAGGAATGTATATCGGCGATACCGGGCTCCGGGGCCTTCATCATCTGGTTTACGAAATCGTGGATAACTCGGTGGATGAGGCTTTGGCGGGACACGCCACAGCCATTAAAATTCTGATTCACCCGGACAATTCGATCACCGTAGAAGACGACGGCCGTGGGATTCCGACAGGAATGCACCCGTCAGGGGTGTCTGCGGTAGAAGTTGTCATGACCAAGCTTCATGCTGGCGGTAAATTTAACGAAGAGGGCGGAGCTTATAAAATTTCTGGGGGATTGCACGGAGTGGGCGCTTCAGTCGTCAATGCCCTCTCTGAAAGCATGCGGGTTGAAGTCCGTCAAAATGGAAAAATTTTTTTCCAGGGTTATAAACGGGGAACGCCTGATTCGGAACTTGCCGAGATTGGTACTGCCGAAAAATCCGGTACCCGCACAACGTTTAAACCTGACCCTGAAATTTTTTCGTCTTTGGTCTACAACGCGGAAACCCTAGCCAACCGGTTCCGAGAGTTGGCGTTTTTGAACAAGGGTCTGCGTATTGTTCTGAGTGACGAGCGTGTCGAAACCCCCGTCGCGCAAGAATTTTTTGCAGAAGGCGGAATCATTCAGTTTGTAGAGTTTTTAAACTCTTCACGCCAAGCGCTTCATAATGAGGTGATCTCGTTTACCCAAGAACAAAGTGATGTCGTCGTGGATATCGCGCTTCAGTGGAACGACTCTTATGTTGAAACCGTTTCGGGATATGTGAATAACATTCACACCATCGAAGGCGGAACCCACATCTCAGGGTTCCGAACCGCAATCACTCGGGTGATCAATAAGTTCGTGATTGAGCACAACATGAACAAAAACTTCAAAGAAAGTCTTCAGGGTGAAGACATTCGTGAAGGCTTGGCCGCCATTGTAAGCGTAAAGGTTCCTGAGCCTCAATTTGAAGGACAGACTAAAGGTAAATTGGGGAATGGTGAAGTCGAAGGCATTGTGTCGGCTGTTGTGGGTGAACGTCTCACACAGTTTTTTGAAAAAAATCCGTCGATCATCAAAAAGATCATTCAAAAATCCATTGATTCTGCCGTTGCTCGGATCGCTGCCCGTAAAGCACGCGAGCTGACTCGGCGAAAAACGGCTCTCGATACGGGCGGATTACCCGGCAAAATGGCGGATTGCCAAGAGCGTGATCCCGCACTTTGTGAACTTTATCTCGTAGAGGGGGATTCGGCGGGGGGTTCTGCCAAACAAGGCCGTTCCCGCAAAAACCAAGCTATTCTTCCTCTTAAAGGAAAAATTTTGAACGTTGAAAAAGCTCGTTTTGACCGCATGTTATCGAGCGAGGAAATCCGGGTTTTGATCAGCGCGATTGGTGCCGGAATTGGTAAAGATGATTTTAATCCCGATAAAGTGCGTTACCACAAGATCGTGATTATGACCGATGCCGATATCGATGGGTCACATATTCGTACGCTACTCCTGACGTTCTTTTACCGACAAATGCCCGCTATCGTAGAGCGGGGGTATTTGTACATTGCGCAGCCTCCTCTTTATCGCGCCAAAAAAGGGCAGCGTGAGCAGTACCTCAAAAATGAAGTCGAATTGTTTGAGTTTCTACTCCAAGTGGGAATCGATGCCACTCAGTTAGAAATCAACGGGAAAATCGTCGAAAAAGACGAACTCGCAAAAATGCTTCGGTCCACGTCCAAGTACACTAAAGCCTTGGAGCGCCACTCCCGCAGGTCCCACTTGGATCTCCTCAAGTGGTTGCTTAAAAATCAAATCAAGGCAGAGGTTTTATCTAGCCCCGCAGAAGTGAATAAAACCTTAGACAGTTTGACCCAAGATCTCGGGGCGCTCGGATACCAAGTCACTTTTGAATCATCACAGGATGCCGAAGGGAAAGCCCATGTGCGCGTGCGTACACGCTTGCAGGGGAGTTCAAAAGTCACCACCCTTTCGCCCGCATTTTTGGGAAGTTTAGAGTACGAAGAGATGGCGACAAACTATGCGCAAGCCGAACTCAGCCATCCGGGCAATTTAAAGCTCAAGATTCAAGAGAGTAAAGTCTCTGATCACACGTCGATGGAATCGGTGCTTGCCGCAATCGTAGAATTTTCAAAACAAGGTGTGAGCATCCAGCGTTACAAGGGTCTCGGGGAGATGAATCCCGAGCAATTGTGGGAAACCACCATGGACCCCGAGCGCAGAACCCTGCTTAAAGTTGCGGTCGAAGACGCTGTACAAGCAGATCAGGTGTTTAGTTTGTTGATGGGGGATGAAGTCGAACCCCGCCGACAGTTTATCGAAACCAACGCGCTGCGAGTGCGTAATTTGGACGTTTAATTTAATTGTTTAAGTGAGGTTAATGATGAGTCAGGTATTCAACCCATCCGGTACCCGAGCAGAGATTTTAGGTTGCGGAATTTTTCTTCCCGGAGATCCGATCCCCAATAGTGATTTATCAAAATTGATGGATACTTCGGACGATTGGATTCGAACCCGCACCGGGATCGAACAGCGTTACTGGGTACAAGGGAAAGTTTCAACTTCAGATCTGGCGTTTGAGGCATCTAAACGCGCGTTGGAGAATGCGAAAGTAGAGGCGAAAGAAATCGATTTGATTTTGCTTGCGTGTTTGTATCCCGACCACGAAATTCCCGGAGCATCTTTATTCCTCCAGCGAAAATTGGGACTGTCTGGCATTCCTGCTCTTGATATTCGTCAGCAGTGTTCCGGATTTTTGTATGCGATGTCTATTGCGGATAGCTTTATCCGGATGGGCATGAGTAAAAAAGTTTTAGTTGTGGCCTCAGAGGTTCAATCCAAAGGATTAGACCGAACCACCAAAGGGCGAGATACGGCGGTCCTTTTTGGCGATGGCGCGGGTGCAGTTGTGATTGGCGCAAAATCGGTAACGGATGCAAAAAAAGATTCGTTCATTTACAGCCACCACCTTCATGCGGATGGAAATTTTGCCGAATCGCTTTGGATACCGTCTCCCGGCACAAATACCGAAGGCCACCGCATCACCCACGAAATTTTGGATCAAGGTGGCGCGGATTTAAAAATGAACGGCAAAATTGTATTTCAAAATGCCGTCACGCGCATGCCCGAAGTTTTAGTGGAGGGCCTCAATGCCAATGGGCTCACGATTGACGATGTCGATTTGTTCGTCTTCCACCAGGCCAACATCCGAATTAATGACTATGTCGCGGATAAACTGAAAATTCCGTCACATAAAATACACAACACCATTCACAAGTTTGGAAACACCACAGCGGCGACCATTCCTCTAGGTTTTGGGGACGCAATCCAAGCCGGTAAGTTAAAAAAGGGTGACCTTGTAGCAACCGCAGCCTTTGGAGCGGGATTTACTTGGGCAGCATCTGTTCTCCGTTGGTAATGAGTTTAGGAAAATTTCATGGAATCACAAACGTCGATTATACCGGTCAATATCGAAGAAGAAATGCGGGGGGCCTACTTAGATTACGCGATGAGCGTGATCATTGGGCGTGCGCTCCCCGATGTTAGAGACGGGCTTAAACCCGTGCATCGTCGCGTTCTTTACGCGATGTATGATTTAGGAAATACGTACAATAAGTCCTACAAAAAATCCGCGCGCGTTGTCGGGGATGTGATCGGTAAGTACCACCCGCATGGTGACAGTGCCGTATATGACACCATTGTCCGTATGGCTCAGGATTTCTCCCTGCGTTATCCCCTGATCGATGGTCAAGGGAACTTTGGATCCGTAGACGGAGACGCTCCAGCAGCAATGCGTTACACCGAAATCCGCATGGATAAAATCACCGATGAAATTTTATCTGACCTTGAAAAAGAAACCGTGGATTTTGGGCCCAACTATGACGGGTCGATGGAAGAACCTTTGGTACTCCCGACCAAACTTCCCAACCTTTTGATCAACGGCTCTACCGGTATTGCAGTCGGGATGGCAACCAATATCCCCCCTCACAATTTGACCGAAGTGATCGACGCGACTTTAAAGCTCATTGAATTTCCACAAACGTCTTTAGATGAATTGTTGGATATCGTGAAAGGCCCGGATTTTCCGACCGGAGGGACGATCTTTGGCGGGAACTCCCTGAGAGCGGCTTATAAATTGGGACGTGGGTCGGTCACGATCCGGTCTAAAACCGAGATCGAAACATTTAAAGGTGACCGCGAGAGGATTGTGGTGACC
>JAIXVT010000221.1 GCA_027482725.1 Pseudomonadota bacterium
ATCTGATGGAGTAACTCAATCACAATTTGCAAAGAAACTAGGTATTTCTCCTGCAAATCTTTGTGATCTTGAACAAGGAAGACGAATCCCAACGCCCAACAGAGCACGCACTATTGCAAAAAAACTCAAGCTGCCGGAGGCAACTTTAATTGCGATCGCACTACAGGATGCTTTAGAACAAGCCGGGATGAAATATTCCGTTGAACTAAAATCTGCCGCCTAAAACAACGTTTTTGGCGGAATACCCAAATGTTTATAAGCCAAGGCGGTCGCGACCCGTCCGCGCGGAGTACGCTGAATAAACCCTTCTTGCACCAAATACGGCTCGTACACTTCTTCTAAAGTATCCCGCTCTTCAGAAACAATGCTCGATAGCGTTTCAATCCCTACTGGGCCGCCGTCAAACTTTTCGATCATCACCAGTAATAACTTCCGGTCCATCGGATCAAGGCCGTTGACGTCAATTTCAAAAAGCTCAAGCGCTCGTTTTGCAATATCTAACGGGATTTCGAAATCCGTAATTTTTCCATACGCAACTTGCGCAAAATCGCGCACACGCCGGATCAAACGGTTGGCAATCCGTGGTGTACCGCGCGCGCGCCGTGCGATTTCTAACGCTGCATCGGGGTGCAGTGTGATTTTTAACAATCCTGCTGACCTGCGGACAATCTGCGCCAATTCGTCAGGATTGTAATAATCCAAGCGCAGCTCTACCCCAAACCTGCCGCGCAATGGTGACGACAGTAATCCTGTGCGCGTGGTGGCACCAATCAACGTGAAGCGCGGTAAATCAATGCGCAGCGTGCGGGCGCTCGGTCCCTGACCAATAATAAGGTCTAATTTATAGTCTTCCATGGCGCTGTACAAAACTTCTTCGATCGCCATGTGCAGGCGGTGGATCTCGTCGATAAATAAAACATCACCCGGCTTTAAATTGGTCAAAACTGCGGCTAAATCGCCTTTTTTCTCGACCGCAGGCCCGGTAACAATGTGAATAGCGGTTCCCATTTCGTGCGCGACAATTTGCGCAAGCGTTGTTTTTCCCAGGCCCGGCGGGCCCGCCAGCCACACGTGGTCCAGCGCATCGCCCCGCTGTTTGGCCGCGCGCATGAACAAATCCATTTTTTCCCGCGCACGTTCTTGCCCAATGTATTCGCTTAAAATTTTTGGCCGCAAGCTCACGTCATCGCGATCAAACTCTTGGGGGACTGGGCTGACTAAACGCTCGTGTTCTGTCATTTTATTATCTCGAACTCGCTTCAAATTTTTTAACGGCCCAAATAATAGGCAGCACCAGAACCGCGAATCCCTCAAGGGTTCTACCCAAATAAATCAAAAACAGAGCCAATCCAAAAAAACTAATCAGAATTGCCGAAATTACAACAATCCTGACTCGTACCGCAAATGCATTTGCCGACGCCTCACTTGCTACTGCCGAAACCATTTTTTTTTCGTTTTCGCGGGCGGCCTCGGAGTGGGCCAATGCGTCGTTCATTATTTTTAGAGGAAGATCGGGACTAATTACCGCGAATTTTTGTATTTCTTCTGCGGGCGGTAACCCCGATCCACGAACAAGGTAATTATTCTGAACATTCACTTGTGGACTTCGGGCACCCGGTAGGGGGGAATGAATTTTTTTGTTCTTTTTACCCACGATTCGACTTTACTCCTCGTCGAATAAAATCCGCAGTGATTGCCAATGCCGAACCCAGTGCGACGGAGTAGTTTTGCCTACTCGGTTTTCGCATCTCCTGAAGTAGCTTTTGAGCTTTTGATTTACGAATAATCTTGGTTTCATTCACTGAGAACATGAAACTTAGAATTTCAAGATTTGAAGGCTTAGACTTATTCATCTCTATTTCTAAGTATACCAGCCAAACACCCCTCTTGGCTTTAAATTATTTTTATTTAAAATAAACTCCCTAGATCAATGACAGTGCAGATTTAATCCAATCTTGCGCTGTCGCCGTCGCTCCCAAACTCCCGCTCCCCGCAACACGCTCGAGCATTTGTTTGACCTGAGGCTCCCGAAACCCAAGTCCCATCAACGCATGGTGGGCGTCTTGATACGCGGCGCTCACCGCACCGGTGCCCAAACTTGGCGCGCGCGGTAATCCGATTGCACCACGATCTGCGCCCAAATACTGGCCTTGATCCACCTTTTTTTGTAATCCGTCTTTTAAGTCGATCAACATGCGCTCGACCGTTTTTTTACCCACGCCCGAAATCGCATTCAGTCCGGCTTTGTCTTCGGACAAAATCATCTGCACCAAGCTCACTTCGTCCGCATGGGATAACACGGAAAGCGCAAGCTTGGGTCCCACCCCTTGAACAGTCATCAGCGTTAAAAAAAACTGTTTCTCTTGCGCCGACAAAAACCCGTAAAGGTCTAACGCGTCTTCGCGTACATGGGTATAAATGTGGGCCTCGGCGGTTTCGCCCACAATCCATTGGTCGTAGCGCGGGTGTTGCGGAGTTTTTACACCGTAGCCCACGCCGCTTGGGTCATTCCCTACGCCCACCAAAATTACGGTTTCAGAATCGTTGCGGGACACTATGCGTCCCCGTAAAAACGCGATCATGATTTGAGCTTACACGGGGATGAGACAGATGTCGTGGGTCATTGGAATGGGTTGAATTATGCTTCCGCATTTTTCCTTTTTGTTCTAACTAATAAATGCCTCCGCATTACCCCATTTGCAAGCCCCCCCTTAGTCGAGCATTGCTCTAATTCAGACCTCATCGAACAAAGTCGCCCTTAAGGTTTCATCAAGCGATCTTGGACACCAACCCAATTCTTCCTTCGCTTTTGTAGAGCTGACTCGCTGCCTTATCGTAACAACTTCTTTTATTGCAGACACCTTGAGCCGGGGATGTATTGCGGTCAAGCCGTAGATTACCCAAGGGGGGATCAATCGGCTGGAGATCTTAAACATTGTCCCAAAATTTTTTATCTTTTTGATCAACTCAGGGGTTTCTATATATTCTCCCGCAATAATCCACCGACCTCCCTTTCCTTTTTCTAATGCCAATACGTGAGCCATCGCAGCATCCCTAACATCTGTAACTGAAAATCCCATATAGGGAAGAAATACCCGCTTGCCCTTTTTTAACTTTATAAACAGATCCATCGCCGCATTAGACTGAAGAGCTCCAGGTCCGATCATGAGAGGCGGGCAAAGGCGCTCAATACGGATATCATTTCGAAGACTCTGTTCAACGAGCCATCTTTCCGCTTTCAGTTTCCCTTGATTACTTGGATAAAGTGGCTTCGGATTCCAATCCGCTTCACTTAAATGGTTTGAATTTTTCTCCACCCGCATTCCTACGGCACCGCAACTTGAAGTATAAACAAATGTTTTTACGCCACAACGCTTCGCGGCTTCAAAGACATTGGTGGTGCCGACAAAAATAGCGTCTATAACATCCTTCTCCCGCATCGGTTTAACCGGATTGGGGGCTGCCGTGTGAAAAACCACATCTATTCCATGCGCCGCATTCGTAAGCGATTCCGGATCTAGCAAATCTGCATAAACTAGCTCGTCCGCCACGCATGACACAAATGGTCTTTTCCTGGTCGTACCTCGGACCCAATACCCCCTTTCCATTAGTGTTCGAATCAACTGAGACCCCAAATGTCCATTTGCTCCAGTAACAAGTGCCCGCAATTTATTCATTTCTTAAGCCTTTCCAAAGGAAATAATCACCAAAAAACATGGCCGTTAACCCTAAAGCCAGCAATAAACCAAGACTCCTTGCGGGTACAAAATAGGCAAAACAAAAACACAACGACATTCCAATCACCGAAATGGTGAGCATTCCCGCACCAAGACCTAGGGTGTTTTGCTGACGACTCGTCCCTAGTTTTCGCGAATTCCATAGAAACTGAATCAGGTTGTCACCAGACAGACCGACTAAAGTACAAGCAAATAGGCACGAAATAAAATAGATCGGAGCTTGAAACATCCATAAAAGTGCCAGAATCGTAAATGGACCCCAAAACGCAGAAACTAAAATTTTCCAGATTTCTCGATAACCCTCGTGATAAGACAACCAAACCAGCACAGCGCCCACAAGCAAAAGACTCACGACCAGACTTTCTAATAGTGTGCTATTGATTCTATGGCCCATATCCGAATAGGCATTCAATCCACCCGCAACAAAACATTCACCATCGCACCGGTCTTTGATTTTTTTGTTAAGTTCAACAATGTTATTGGTTTCGGTATCTTTCCAATAAAACACAAACCTTTCTTCACCATATTGTGAAAGCCACCGCTTAAATGCCGTGCTCTTTTTTATTTCTAGTGCGTAAGAACTTTTTCGTGAAGGCTCCGTAGAAAAAACTTGATCCAAAACATCATCACTTCTTTCAATCACGGTCACTTCTTTTAAAGACTTTAAAAATGCATAAAGCGCCTCTTTTCTCTCGGGAGTAGCGTAAGACTCAAAAACCAAGCTCATTTGCGTCAAATAACCTCGTGACTTTTTCAGGTAGTCCAACCCTTGTCGGAACGGATGAGACATATCAAAGGCATTTTCTGGCCGCTCTTGAAAGTAAAAGTGTTGGGCCCCCCAAAGCCCTACCGGAAACACCAAAAAACATAAATAAACGACATATTTGTGCAGAACGATAGATTTTAGTTTTTGATCTATTCTAAGCCAAAACCCAAAAAATGGTGGACGAACCCAATTTTGAATCGCTTTCCACTCGTTCATCAGTGCAGGCAACACAAAAAAAACAATAGCGAACTCAATCAATGACCCTATTCCAGCAGCCCAACCAAATCGTCGAATCATACCCAAATCCGAAAATCCTAGGCTCCAAAAGCCGAGTAAAGTAGTAAATGAAGTGAGAAAACTGGGCACCAGAATTCTTCGATATGCAGAGCGCCAGCTACTACTCATTCGTAACGCCGAGAGAAGAATAAAATCTTCAATACAGGCTACAGCGAGCATCAAAGGAAGATTACTCGACAATATATCAACGGGAAATTTTAAAAATCCCATAAGTCCTTTTAATAGGACCCCAGTGATGACGAGGCTTGAAACTAAAATGGTACCGCTTAACCACGTTCTAAAAAAAAGGAAGCACCACATAAAAAGAACAAATGCGATGAGAATATTAAGCCACTCTATCCACCGATAACCCTCGTCTACGTAATGTTGGTATAGAGCCTCTCCCGTGAAACGTGCTTCAATAGCTGTGTTGTTCAAAAAACCCTTAAACCAGTTAATTATTCGTTGAGCGTCGCCGAGCGCATATTCACTGTTAAAATACAGTTCAAACATTAAATCAACATGATCAACACCAATGGGGAAAAGGGTTCCACGCCA
>JAIXVT010000256.1 GCA_027482725.1 Pseudomonadota bacterium
AATCGAGATGCATTTACCATGCAAACATTTTGATCCCCCGTACCCGTAACAGGTTGAACGGACTTTTGAAGAACCGTCTTTATACTGTTTATTTTTTGCTGGAGAGCTTTTTTATCAAACTCTATCGCGTACTTTAGGGACTTTAACTTCAGTTCATAATTCGGATTTATACCTTGCTGAAGGCTCAAGGTTTTACGGGATTGATAAATGCTTTGTAGTGTTTCGATCGGGATTTTTTTATGCTCTAGTGCAAGAGCATAAGTTGCGCTCTCTAATTTTAAATCCATTTCAGAGCTGTTTACGGATAGGGACACATTTTCAGTAAAATATCGATCCGACTGATCAAAAATCACCGAGAAAATCGGGATTTTTTTTGTTTTTGCAGTATTTTCTAGATGTGGACAATCCGTAAGGTCGCTGTCGCTCAAAATAAATATGGCATCGTAGGAGGCGGCATGAGTTCGTAGTGCCCAAGTAACGCTGGATCCCCCGGTTCCATAAAATCCTGATATAAATTTACGGACGCGATATTGGGCCTGATCTGTGTTTAAGGTGGGACCTTCAAAAAGGGCTTGCACCATAACTTCTGATTCTGTCACGGCATTAAATTCCACATCAGCAGGGAATGATTTAAGTAAAGCATCAAGCTGACGACCAAGCTCGCCGAACTGATCGCCCATTGATCCCGAAGAATCCACGATAAAGAGAATCTTTTTTCTTTCTCTCAGCTTTTTGTAAAATTCGATAAATTGCGAACTTGGTGAACTCACGTTATGAGCAATTTCGAATTTAATTTGCCGATTCTGTTTTTCCCAATTTTCAACTCTAATGGCGAATTCTTTATCTTTTTTTAAGTATTCATGAGAAATATCTTTTTCTTTATTTTTTAATCGGACAAAGTCCTCTAAAGATACCGGGGTAGATTCTTGTTCAAACCCCTTAATGTCTTTAGCCATCTGAATACGAATATTTTGGATAAACTGTTCGATCGGATCGCCGTTCAAACTGTTAGAACTATTCCTGCCTTGGAACTGTTCCTTTTTTTTCGCGGAATTTGGACAAGCTGTTGGGTATTCCACTTTAATTTCTAGTGTTTCAGCAAACGCTTTTGAAAACGAAACCGTGTTGGATTGAGCGTCGTAAGCCAGCTCATCAACTTTTTCACGAACATCCTTGATCGAAAAAGTGAACTCTGGCCGAAGGGGTTTGTGGTCCAGCCGGATTGTGAGTCGACGTGCCACAGATTGCGCCGCATTTTTTGCGGTGTATTGTAATTTTTCGTCAAATGTAGGGGACGTGATTTCTCCAAAACTGCCGGGAACCCCGTGATCTTGAATCAGTGATTGAAATTTCAAGTAAGGCGCCCAGAGTTGATCGGACTCGGTTTGGGTTTTTTTTAATAAGCCCGAGAGGTAGATCCCCCCTTTTGTTCGATGTCGTGATATCGAGGCCAAAAAATCGTCCACATCCGATGCGTCTTCTTCATCCAAGTCACTTAAAAAAAACAGGACCAGCTGAGCATCTGCGCGAAGAAAGTTTTTATTATCGGAATTAAAGTACTGCTCGGCATATTTTTTTGCTGAATCCAGTAGTCGCTCTTGATTTGTACCTCTTGTACCGACGTTTTCAATGAGCGACGTTATTTCGTCAGAAAAACGAGTTGGGTTTTCTTGATAGTTTTTAGCGTTTAACCGGTAACCGCCCAAACCCGACTTAATGGGCTTGGAGTTGTCTTGATAAAACGAACTGGTCACGATAGCGATATTAAAATCGGCTTTTTGCTGAACCAATTGATTTAAAAAGGCACGCGTCCCGGAGCGCAGCTTTTCATGGTGGGAAGCCATCGACCCCGAATTATCAATCACCATTAAAACATCAAGCTTAACGTTTTGGGGGACATCCTCGCCGTTAAAGGTCTGGATTGTGGCTTGACGACAGGGCCTGGCATTTTGGGCTTGAACGCTAAAAGGCGTTATCCCTGCCACCAGAATTAATAAATTAAAATAATTGATAAAACCCATTTTAAAACTCTTGGGGAGAATAGTATACCAAAACGATCAAAAATTCAACCCCATTGAATGGGCGAATAAAAAATCGAGAGACTAAAGTTGTCTCAAAACCCGGTAATCCACTGCTTTGCAAACGGGGGATCCATCATGACGGTAAAAATGATCCGGCTAGAGAGCGGCTTATTACTCGAAAAATTGACCATATATGTGAAAATTTCAAGTAATGACACATATCAGGAAAAGGCACCTGTCACGACTATTAGAAGAAAGATTAAAGTTTACTCCTATTTTAGGGGTAATGGGCCATCGGCAGACAGGAAAAAGTACACGCTTATTTCAGCCTATCGCAACGAATACCTTTCGTTGGACAGGATAGCAATATTAGAACAAGCACGAAATTCTCCAGAATCATTTATAAGTCACAGGAAGAGTCCGTTTGCTATCGATGAGTGCCAACTCGCACCCGAACTTTTTTCCGAATTGAAAGAATATGCGAATCTCAGGGAACAGTTTCACTATCGACCCGAATTACACGGGTCATTTTTTCAGTATCGAAAAAACTCAGGTGCATATCTGCCGCTTGCGTTTCATAGCAATATAAGAACGGTAGGGATACTTCCAATATTGGAGTTAAAGGTAAACCGCTCGGCCTACCTTTGCGCTGAGAGTTTTTTGAAAACCTATAAAAATGCTAAAGTCACCATTGCACATCAGGGTGAGGAATTTGAGAGGCTATCCACACAACTTATCTCTGTGCCGTGGGAGTCAATCTGATTGCGTGAACCCCATCCTCTCACCAGGAATGACCCCCTAGGGCCAAAAAACGAGAAGAGGTTTCTGCGTGTACAACGTCCCCCACGCATTTCCCCCTCCCCCATCCTCTCGCCGGAAATGACCCCCTGTGGCCAAAAAACGAGGAGAGGATTTTCTGCGTGTACAACGTCCCCCACGCAGAAAATCCTCTCCTCGTTTTTTGGCCGATAGTGGTGTCTGAACGATTAAGGAAAGAGCCCCCGCAACAACATCGCCCTATTAATTCTCTCTACCGACGTGATTAACGCCGCGGTTTTTAATCCGCACTTGTAGCGCTCTGAAGCTTCGGCCACTCGATTAAACGCGCGTGCCATCACTTGACCCAGCTTTTCATTAACCTCGTCTTCGCTCCAAAAAAACATCTGTAAGCCTTGGACCCACTCAAAGTACGACACAATCACGCCTCCCGCGTTGGCCAACACGTCAGGAATAATGGTCACGCCTTTTTCTTCGAGCACTTTTTGCGCATCGGACGTGATCGGACCATTGGCGCCTTCGGAAATAATTTTAGTTTTGATTTTGTGGACGTTATCCATAGTGACCACACCATCAATAGCGGCGGGAACGAAAATATCACAGGCGACACCCAAAAGATCCTCGCCCGAAATCGCCTCTGCTCCGGGGAATCCCACAACGGAGCGATTTTGATCCACGTAGCGAACCAGAGCAGGAATATCGATTCCTTTAGGGTTATGTAGACCACCGTAAAAATCCGATACTGCAATCACTTTGCATCCGCGCTGATGCAACTCTTCGGCAGCGACGGCACCCACTTTTCCGAAACCCTGAACCGTAGCCGTAGAAGCGTTCAGTTGAATGGATGCTTTTTTCTGCCGATTCAACATCTCAATGGCGTGCTCGATCACATAGACCACACCGCGACCGGTGCTTTCAGGACGGCCTAAAGACCCCCCAATATCCAGAGGCTTACCCGTAACCACCCCCGGAACGCTGTACCCTTTACCCATCGAGTAAGTGTCCATCATCCATGCCATGTGCTGTCCATCGGTGCCAACGTCCGGAGCAGGGATATCTTTTTCTGGGCCAATCATGGTGATGATTTCCATGGTGTATCGGCGCATCAGCGCTTGGTGCTCGGCGCGCGACAACTGTCGAGGGTCCACACGGATACCCCCTTTTGCGCCACCCAGCGGGAGTCCGACGAGCGAACACTTGAACGACATCAACATGGCAAGTGCCGAGACCTCAGAAATATTAACTTCGGGGTGAAAGCGGATTCCCCCTTTGCCGGGCCCAAGTGTGGTGTTGTGCTGAACGCGGTAACCTTCAAAAACTTTTACGGACCCATCGTCCATTCGTACCGGAATAGACACCGCCATTGCGCGTTTTGGCTTGCGCAAACGCTCTAAAACGTTTTTATCCAAACCCATTAAATTGGCAGCTAACTCTAAGTCTGCCGACGCATTTTTATAGAGGGGAGATGTGCTCCAAATTCCAGAATCTAGGGAGTGAGTCATGCTCCTTAGGAAACACTTAAATCCCTGGGGTTGTCAAAGGGATTCCCCCATCGGTAGACTAGGCATGGCTTTTGCAAACTTCCCCCAGATAGGGCCAAGGAGCAACTATGGACGATACTATTTATGAATCGACATTCAACCCGTTTCATCACATTCCGAAAGATCAAAAGCTGACTATTGGAA
The DNA here is from genome assembly GCA_027482725.1 of Pseudomonadota bacterium. Taxonomy (GTDB): domain Bacteria; phylum Bdellovibrionota; class UBA1018; order UBA1018; family CAIMNF01; genus JAIXVT01. Next base: position 4,484 of record JAIXVT010000256.1, read on the forward strand.
TCATTTATGGGGGACGCAGTGGGGAGCACGAGGTGTCCTTACGCTCGGCAAAAAGTGCGTTTACCCACCTGGACCGGGAACGGTTCATACCCATTCTTATTTATATTGATCGCTTAGGGAGATTTTATCGGATGGATGAATCGGTGGTCAAAGCCGATTCGGCATCACTCCCCACCACCGCCGACGCGCCCGGGGCCCATGAAATCATTTTACTGCCGCGCCCTATCAACGATTCGGGTGAGCAAAATCGCGCCGCTGCAAAATTTGTCGCCGCCGAGGGCTCGCAGGCGCGTTCGTTTTTTATCCATGTCGCTATGCTCATGGTGCACGGAACCAACGGTGAGGACGGGACCTTGCAGGGGTTATTAGATTTAGTGCAGGTGCCCTACACCGGGTGTGGCGTATTGGCGTCGGCGATCTGCATGGACAAACTGGTTGCGAAACAACTGTGCGAGGCCCACGGCGTGCCGGTGGTGCCGTATACCGTGCTTTTGCATACAGATGACCAAGCTAGCCAAGAAACGCTTCAAAAAGAGATGATTAAAACTTATGGCCTCCCTTTATTTGTTAAAGCGGCGGGGCAAGGATCATCGCTTGGGGTTTATAAAGCTAAAACTGAAGCCGAACTTGCCGAAAAAGTTGCTGAAGCCTTTAAATATGACACCAAAGTATTAATTGAAAAATCGATTGATGCTCGCGAGATTGAATTTGCACTCTTGGATACGGTGATGGATGGGCACGAAACCACTTATGTTTCGCCACCCGCAGAAATTATTCCCACACACGAGTTCTACACCTATGAGGCCAAGTACCACGATGAAAAAGGAGCCGAGTTTAAAATCCCGGCCGAAATCACCGACGATCAACTCGATTTACTGGAAGAGCTTGCGCTGAATGCTTACCTTGCTTTGCAGTGCGAGGGGTACGCGCGGGTGGATTTATTTTTGGATCGAAAAACGAACGAAGTTTATTTTAACGAGATCAATACGTTGCCCGGGTTCACCAGCATCTCGATGTTCCCCAGAATGATTCAAGACGGGGGAATTGAGTATCCTGACCTTTTGACCGAAATGATTGACCACGCGCTAAAACGGGGTAAGGTTCGCGCCGCAATTAAACGGGAAAGGTAAAATAATTTTCCTTTTTTTGACATTTGGCGCTCTTGTCGGTTACGGCTAGGGGATGGCCAAAAAAAGCTTGGTGATCGTTGAGTCACCAACCAAAGCAAAAACGATCCGAAAGTTTTTGCCTCCAGATTATATTGTCGAAGCAAGCATGGGACACGTCCGCGACCTGCCCCAGTCCGCATCCGACATCCCCGAAAAATTTAAAAAAGAAGAATGGGCCAAGGTGGGCGTCAACGTCGATCAGGACTTTGAGCCGCTGTATGTGGTGCCTAAGGGTAAATCCAAAATTCTTACCGATTTGCGTCGTAAAATGGCCGAATGCGAAACCCTCTACCTTGCGACCGACGAAGACCGCGAAGGGGAAAGTATCTCGTGGCATTTGCTGGAAACCTTGAAACCCAAGATCCCTGTTAAGCGAATGGTGTTTCACGAGATCACCAAAGCGGCGATTCAAAAAGCACTGAAAGATACGCGCGAATTGGATTTTAGGTTGGTTAAGGCTCAAGAATCGCGTAGGATCTTGGACCGCTTGGTTGGTTACACCGTGTCCCCGCTCATTTGGAAAAAAATCGCCTACGGATTGTCTGCGGGGCGCGTGCAATCAGCTGGCTTGCGCTTGATTGTAACCCGCGAGCGCGAGAGGATGCGGTTTAAATCGGGTGAATACTGGGATTTATCTGCGGTGTTGACGGCTAAAGGGGTTGATTTCGAGGCCAAGTCGCTTGCGCTCAATGGGACGCGGATTGCGACCAGCAAAGACTTTGATGAAGCGACAGGAAAATTATTTAAGCCCGATGACGTGACGTTGCTAAATTCAAGGCAAGCTCAGGATTTGGCTACTGCCGTAAAATCAGGGGCTTTTCGGGTCGTTTCGGTCGAAGAAAAAGCCAATCAACAACGCCCGCCGATCCCATTCATCACTTCGACCTTGCAACAAGAGGCCAACCGCAAATTAGGTTTATCTGCCCGCGACGCGATGCGGGTGGCGCAAAGTTTGTACGAACAAGGTTACATCACCTACATGCGTACCGATTCGCCATCCTTGTCCCAAGAGGCGATCGGTGGTGCGCGCAATGCCGTAGCAGAACTTTTCGGGAAAGAATATTTATCGGCCGAGCCGCGACAGTTCTCTGCAAAAAATAAGGGCGCACAAGAGGCGCACGAGGCAATTCGTCCAGCGGGTGCAGAGTTTCAGCACCCCAAGGAAACAGGCTTATCGGGGAGAGAATTTAACCTTTACGAGATGATTTGGATGCGCACGTTGGCGTGCCAAATGGCCGAGGCCAAGAAACTTTCCTTATCCGTGCGGCTTGAGGTAAGCGCGGGCAAAGATGTGGTGATGTTTGGCGCGAATGGTTCAAGGATCCTGTTCCCCGGATTTTTACGGGCTTATGTAGAGGGATCTGATGATCCCGAAGCCGAACTCTTGGACCGCGAAGTGGTCCTGCCCGAGTTGGCGAAAGGTGACCAAGCTAAGGCAAAAAATTTAAGTGCCGATGTTCACCACACTCAACCCCCCGCACGATTTACCGAAGCCTCGTTGGTGCAACAATTAGAAAAAGAAGGGATTGGTCGTCCTTCGACGTATGCCTCTATTATCGACACGATTTTAGACCGAGGCTATGTGCGAAAACTGGGGAATGCGCTAGCGCCCACATTTACAGGGATTGCTGTGGTGCAGTTGCTGGAGCGGCATTTTAACAACCTCGTGGACTATAAATTTACGTCTGAAATGGAACGGCGCTTAGATGAGATTGCCGAGGGCACCCGCGAGTGGCTCCCCTACCTGAAAGAATTTTTTTCGGGCAAGGACGGCTTAGCCGCACAGGTAAAATCTCAAGACAAGGCGATTGATCCCGAAGCATCGCGCACGATACACCTTGAGCATTTAAAAAATATCGACATTAAAATTGGGCGCTACGGGGCCTATTTGGTGAAGCCGGGCACAAAAGAAAATGATTTCGAAAAGGCTACGATCCCCGACGAAATCACCCCTGCAGACCTGACGCAATCCCAAGTTGAAAACCTTTTGGAAGTGGCGAAACGCGGCCCTGAGTCTTTGGGTAAAGACCCCGAAACCGGGCTAGATATTTATCTGTTGTCGGGGCGTTACGGGCCTTACGTGCAACTGGGTCCAGTGACGGACGACCAACCGAAACCCAAGCGCGCGTCTTTGATGAAAGGCATGGATCCCAAAACGCTGACCTACGACGATGCGTTAAAGCTGATTTCTCTACCGCGCACCTTGGGTTTGCACCCGGTGTCGGGTAAGCCTGTACAGGCCAATCAAGGACGCTTTGGGCCGTTTGTGGTACACGACGGAGATTTTAGATCACTTAAAAAAGACGACGATCTTTTTACCGTGACTTTGGCGCGAGGGTTGGAGCTACTGGCCGAAGAGAAGAAAGGGCGACGCGGCCCACAAGCACTCAAGGACGTGGGTGAATTTGAAGGCCACCAGATTCAAATTATGGACGGCAAGTTTGGCCTTTACCTGAAGTGGGACGAGGTGAACGCCCAAATCCCGAAAGACTTAAAAGCCAACGAGCTCACGCTGGACCAAGCCATCGAGATTGTGAAAGCGCGGCGGGAAGTTGCACCTGCGAAGCCGAAGCGCGGGAGGAAAAAGCCGTAACCGGCCCGGCACAGTTCAGTTGACAGCGGCGGGGCCGCTACCCGGGGGGCGTACGGGCAGGGTGCGATCACGCGATGTTCAGGGGGATGCCTTTCTCTTTCAGCGAATGGA
>JAIXVT010000286.1 GCA_027482725.1 Pseudomonadota bacterium
ACCCGCATTCGATAAACAAGGCACGATTACGGCGGCAAATGCTTCGACATTGAATGACGGTGCCGCTGCGCTGGTGCTTGGTCATGCATCGATGGCTACGCAACTGGGTGCAAAGCCTATGGCGTGGATTAAAGGTTATGGCCGATTCGCCCAAAATCCCGAATGGTTCACTACTGCGCCGATTCCTGCCATGAAACAAGCTATGGACCGTGCTGGTTGGGCGGCAAAAGATGTGGATCTTTTTGAGGTCAATGAAGCGTTTGCCGTCGTGGCGATGGCTGCCATGAAAGATTTGAGTATTGAGCGCAGTCGCATGAATGTGAACGGTGGGGCCATCAGCTTGGGGCATCCCATCGGCGCATCTGGCGCACGCATTGTCGTCACGTTATTGCACGCGCTAAAACAGCGTGGGCTGAAGCGGGGAGTTGCCGGAATTTGTATCGGAGGCGGCGAGGGCTTTGCCCTTGCGGTAGAGATCGCATGAGCGGATTTCAAAAGGTTGTAGAGTCTGCAGATGTGGCTGTAAAGGATGTCTTTTCCGGTGCCGTACTGACTATCGGCGGATTTGGGCTTTGTGGAATTCCCGAACACTCTATCGCTGCGCTTTCTCGACTGCCCGTTCATGACTTGACGTGTGTTTCCAATAACGCCGGAGTGGATGGGTTTGGAATCGGGATTTTGTTGGCAAAGAATCAGGTCAAAAAAATGATTTCCTCTTATGTGGGGGAAAACAAGTTATTCGAAGAGCTGGTTTTGTCCAAAAAACTAGAGCTTGAAATGACCGCTCAGGGAACGCTTGCCGAGCGGTTACGCGCGGGTGGTGCCGGGATTCCTGCGTTTTTCACGGCGACGGGCGTGGGCACGGTGGTGGCCGAAGGAAAAGAGGTGCGCGACTTTGGCGGGAGAAGTTACGTCATGGAGCGTGCGATTCAAGGGGATTTTGGAATTGTGAAAGCGTGGAAAGGAGATGCTATGGGGAACTTGGTTTTCCGAAAAACATCCCGTAATTTTAATCCCCTTTGTGCCATGGCAGGAAAAATCACGATCGCTGAAGTTGAAGAGTTGGTCCCCGTGGGGTCTTTGGATCCCGATCAGATTCATTTGCCCGGAATCTATGTCCATCGTATTTTTGAGGGAAAAACCTACGAAAAACGAATTGAGCGTCGCGTGACCCGCGAGTCTTGACCATCTGAAACCAAGAACATGAAAAGAGATCAGTGATGCCGTTAACGCGTGAGCAAATTGCCATTCGAATTTCTAAAGAATTGAAAAGTGGATTTTATGTCAATCTGGGAATTGGCATTCCGACATTGGTCGCAAGCTATATTCCAAAAAACATTGAAGTCGTTCTTCAAAGTGAAAATGGAATTTTAGGCTTAGGTCCGTATCCCACAGCAAGTGAAGTCGACGCCGATTTGATTAACGCGGGAAAAGAAACCGTAACGGTGGTCCCCGGCGCCTCATTTTTTTCGAGTGCGGATTCGTTTGCGATGATTCGTGCTGGAAAAGTGGACCTGACGGTTTTAGGAGCGATGGAAGTCGCCCAGAACGGGGATTTAGCCAATTGGATGGTCCCCGGAAAAATGGTCAAGGGTATGGGTGGGGCCATGGATTTGGTTGCGGGAGCAAAGCGTGTGGTCGTTGCCATGCAACACGTTTCTAAAGATGGAAAAAGCAAGGTTCTGAGAAAATGCACTTTGCCGTTAACGGGAGAGCGTTGTGTGAACCGAATTGTCTCCGAACTTGCGGTAATCGATGTCACGCCAGAGGGACTGAAGCTTATCGAACGTGCCCCGGATGTTTCGGTAGAACAAATTCTAAAAGCGACCGAAGCGGATCTGGACGTTTCCGGTCCCGTAGGAATTATCGACACGACATTTTGACCTTGAAGCATTTCATGCCCAGATAGGTTTCGAGTTGGCGTAACCCTATGTTCTTGGAATCGGGAATATTCCCCGATTCCACCGGGTCGTTACCGATGACGATTTTTGCGTATTTTGCAGACTCCATTATTCGGGGATCAATGTTCTTTTTTAGGATACTTCCCGTGGGCGTCATCTCATACGCACAAGGTCCCGACGTTCCATCGCCGTTTTGTCCAAGCGTATAAGTTTTAATCAGTTCATCGGGATGTGCCTTCAGTTTGATTTTTCCTTCGTTGGCCCATATCTTGAGCCAATTCGATAGCAGGGATTTGATGTAATGACCGCGCGCTTGCGATAATCCCAAATGATCCCAAGGCTCAAAGTTTTTGGTGTTGGCTAAGGTATTGGCGGAAGCAAACACTTGGAGTGAGTGAATTTTTGTCCCCGCGAATGCAGGTCCTTGAATCCCCAGTGCCGTTGCAATCTGATTTTTAAAATGCTTTTTTGTTTCTGGGTCCAATGTCGCTTCGTTATCTTTGAAAAAGTGCTGTCCTTTAAGGACGACCGTCTGGGGCTGAGGAATCGGCTCCAAATACGCTTCGTCATAAAACGAACCACTACACAGGCTTGGGGCGTGAGCCTGAATTTCAGCTTGGCGTTGTACGAGCTCCTTTTTTGCGGTTTCCTCCGATAGGGATCGGTGCTGGCGCAGTGACGCGGTAAAAATACCGCGGTAGGGTACAAGTTTAAAATCGGTGCCTTCGATGCAACTCAAATCCCGGGCCTCTTGGCTTAACCGATCCGTAAACGTCGGGGCGCGGAGCTCGGATACCAGTGTTTCAATTTGGTTTTTGATCCATGTTTCTCTTTGAGCGAGTTTTTCAGGAGTAGCGATCTGTAAGCTGGAATAGAATTTTACCTGCGGTTCCGTGCTCGAAATAAAGCTTTGGATGTCATGGGCTAATTGAGTCGCAAAATGCGTTTCAAATTCGGGGGCAACGGGGGATTGGGGAAGGGCACAAAACGCAAAAAGGCCCAGATTCGCCCAAAAAGGACGTAAGGGATGAAGGTTCATGGGGTTTCTCTCTCTCGGTCAGAGGGTTTAACCCAGGGAGAAAGGAGACGTCAAGAACTATTTTAAACTTATTTAATTTATATTCATCCGGTGTTGGATGTCATCCCGCAGACGGATCACCCGCAGAAACAAAGTTCACTTCGGCTTGATCATTGCCTGACATTCGTGCGTTTCCGTGAAGTTCAATCATGTAGCCTGTCGCTAAATTCATCGGGATAGCGGGACTACCGTTTTGTGCGGGTAGCTCTGTGGTGTATTGATCTGTTCTAAACCCAGCGTAGGTCCACCCGTTTGTCGCATCGTTCGGGATGGTCACCGCATTGCTAGGATTTCCTGCAATAAGGCGACGTACCCGGATGGTCGATACATTCGGTTCCGATCCTAAAACAATAAACAGTTTGCGGTAGGCCAGACGGAACGAATTCAGCTGAGTTCCCAAGCTATCCAAGGCCGTTGCAAGGGGCGTGGTACAGATGTCTATTTGCGATCCCCCAAGTGCATCGGCCATCGTTCGGTAGCGCGTTCCTGGGGTTGCATACCCTCCGCCAAGCCCGCACTGTTCCGTGCGATTTTGAGACGTTAGCGCATAATAACGAATCAAGTTGAGAGACTCTTTCATTCGCCTCAACTGATCGATGTAAGTGGAAAGGGGCGTGATCGGCTGAAACACCTGAGCCCCGTTATTGCCCGGGACCCAGCGGCCGCCCGAAGTATCGTCTGCACTGGACAGCGTGAGCACTGCCAGGAGCGCGTCCCTCCGAACAAAGCCGCGCGCGGAATTAGACCCGTTTTCCACGTTGATATCGGGACGTTGTAAAAAATTGATTTGGTTTTCTATCCCCGGCTTCAGTCCATCGTTTGGTGTGGATGAAAGCGAATCGGGAAAAAACGATCCATCCACAGGAACACCGTTCTGACCGCGTAGGCGCCGATCATCCGATTGCGCTCCGGGAAAAGGAGGCATCCATGTCCCAAGGCGCGTAAAAAAAGTATCGTAACGAGACACGCCCATACGATCAAAGGTGACGGTGCTTGGGTTGGTGTAAGCTGAAACATCAACGGTGATAAACCGAAAATCCCACCCGCGAAGATTCAAGTTATTCAAAAACGTGGGGATTTCTTGGCGAACACGGGGGTAGGCATTTTTCATATTTCCCGTGGTGTCAATTCCCATCAAAATATCAACCTTTGGGGGTTGTTCAAAAGCTCCTGGCGCGTTGGAGTTAAAATCCACAACCCCGGGCACAAACGCTTGTTTGCCA
>JAIXVT010000218.1 GCA_027482725.1 Pseudomonadota bacterium
GCAGAAGACCTTGGAGTTTCACGAGCCACTTTTTATCGTCGTGCCAGTGAGCTTGGACTGATTCAAGCGCGTGATTCAGGAATGACATCTTATTAACGGATAGATAAGCTTATACTATGAGTAAGATAGAGGAAAAAGAATTTGAAGTAGCATTTATGACCGAGATAGGAAATTCCCCTAATCAATATGGTCATTCTATTGGACAGGTTTTGGAGGGTGACTGGGGCTTCGAGGCTCTTCTCCTACTTCCTCGTCGTCATGCTATTTTTCATCACCCAGAATTACATTGGCTCCGAGGCAGACTAATGCGCGAGCTAGATGGATTTAGGGGGGTCAGAGCCAATTTGTTAATTCAGTTTAAAAGATCAGATTTTCGTTCAGGAAAAACAAGTAAACCATATAAACACTGGAACGCTAAATACTACGAGTACAGATTAGATAAAGATCAGCAAAAACTACTCGAAGGATTTTCAAGAAAAACTCGATCTACTGCGGTCATTTACGCTGCACCTGTCTTCCACTTACGAAAAGATTTACTTCAACATAAGAAGAACAACGCAATAATTTCACATACCAATATCGTTCACGCTTCAAACTTGGGCAAAAACCATAAAAGACATACTTTTACGACTGCAACGAATGGTAAGGCATTCTCCGAGCCTGAGATAATAGAAACAGTTAATTTAGAACAACTGATAAAAACCTTAAAGGACAACAGCCAAGAGACAAGTTTTTCAAAAAATTTAAAAACTTTGGCTCAGGCTGTTCAAGAAACTTGTCAAGAATATCGGTATGGTCAGTATCTAAATGAAATGAGCAAACTCCGTTTCAATTATGAGCAGGACTATTACCCTGAAGATAAAGAATCCCTAACCTCGCTAGCCATTGTTTCGACATTCTTAGAAATGACAAATACAAAATGGGTGGTATCGCTAGAATGATTCCATCTTTTGAAACCAAAAGACTTATTCTAAAACCCATTACGAAGCAGGATATTGTTTCTTATCAAAAAAACTTTGCTGACTATGAAGTAATCCGCTTCTTAGCGGCAACAGTACCTTGGCCCTATCCTGAAAATGGAGCAGAATTTTTTATCGAACAAATGATCCTACCTCATCAAGGTAAAGATCGTTGGTGCTGGGGAATTTTTGAAAAGACTAATCTTAATGAAGTGATTGGGGCCGTAGATTTATGGCGAGTACCAAATCCAGCCAATCGAGGTTTTTGGCTTGCTCATAGACACTGGAACAAAGGCTACATGACCGAAGCAGTTACCCCCATTATGGATTACGCCTTCAACGAACTCGGTTTTGAAGAGTTATTCTTCTCAAATGCTCTTGGTAATACGCAATCGCGCCGAGTGAAAGAAAAAACGGGAGCAACACTAACAGGCATCAGAGATGAAGCTTTTGTTGATCCGCGATTCACCAAGGCTGAGAACTGGCATCTTACGAAAGAAATTTGGAAAACTTTAAAGAAATTACCCTAATTACTCTCTCATGGCGTGGGAAGAAGTTACAAAAGTATATTTATTCAGCATCGTGTGTACTGAGCCGATTATTTCAATCGAATCATTCTTAACACCTTGAACGACTGTCGTGTAAACCTCTTCAACTAGCTCGTTGAACTGATATAAATTTATGAAAGTAGAATCATCAGTTGCATTAAAATTTTTTCCATCAATATTTCCATCCCACATTATGTCAGGGAGTTGGATAATTCGACTTTCTGTTCGATCCGAGAACACGGTAAACTTATGTTGGTCGAGTCGTCTATTGTTAGCATTTTGCGGTATATTCAATAAATTAAAATCATGCGTAAAAGAGTTTCTGAGGGAACAAAGAGCATGAGCAGCCCTTTGTTCATCAACATCACTCACTCCGAAAGCACTTAAATCAGAGAAATTTTGAATTGCATAAATGATGCTATTATTTTTCCTATTAGTCGTACGGCGAGAAGTGTCCACAAATTGAAAACAACTACCAATTTGATCTAAGACGCTAAAATATCCGATAGCAGCTAACCAAACAGTACCACTTCCATGAACTGAAGAAGCTCCACTTTCCAAATCTCTTCCCGAAATCTGCCTACAATCATGAAGCCCTGCAATCAAAGTCGAATATCTTTCAGTCCCTTGGTAGCGAAAAGGCTGCTGCGTAGGGCTTAAATAGCTAAGTAATAATTCTTTTTCCTGCGGGGTCATCTTAAAATCCTCTGTTATTTTCTCTTTTCTGAGACTCAATCTCACAATTTAAACAACTGCCCGTGCCTCATCCACTAAACACTTTTCTCAGTCTCAAAATCGTTAAACAAGTGTCTCACAAAACTTTTTAATTATAACAATCACTTAAAAATTCTGCATCCAAAATTTCACTTGGCACGCTTTTGCACTCTATAGGCTCGAACACGAAATGTGTCTCACGAACCAAAGGAGGTGAAATGTGAGAATGATTGAAGAACTAGAAAATGCAGAGGATGTGCTGAATGAATTGGTGGAGCATCACCAAAACTTACAAGAACGTGAAAGAAATCGAATCGGTCTAAAGATCAAAACGAATGTATTTCACAAACGCTGCCCACGCTGTCAGGCGAAGGCAAAAATCCTATCAGGTTCACCGTACTGCCCTGACTGTAACTGGGATTCCTTGGAAGATCCCAGCTACAAGTATGCGGCTTAGTGATGGGCCTGATTTATCTACTGATTGCGATTTATGCAAAGAACCCCAGAAACAAAAAAAGTATTTACCAAATAGGAGTAACTAAAAATGAAATCATTGAAAGAAGTTTTAAACGAACAAACCAAAAAACTAAAGGAACCACAATTCTATCGCTTCCAAATCTTTGTGAATGGAAACGAGAAGAAGGACATTGTGGGCATGGCGTGGCTCAAAGAAGGCCAAAGAATCTACACCATTAAGCTTTGGACATTTCTTGCTGAAAAATTCTTTCTACTTCCAAGCAAAGAAGATCAGGCGAAATACCTCATTATGACGAGAGAGCCTGTCAAAGCTGAAAAATCGAAGAAGAAATATCACTGGAATATCGTGGGAAATGCAAAAGCAAATCCTGTGAACGGTGTAATTGAGCTTAACTTCGATCTCATCGGGAAGACAACCTACATGAGCATCTATCCAGATGAATCAAAGTCTGATCTCGCTCAGAGGATTCCAGACGATGTACTTGAGGCAGCTTAACTAACAATAACAAATACGGAGAAAAAACATGAACAAGAAACAAATCGTACTTACATTCGCAGTGGTGGCAGCAATAAGAATTATTTTTCCAGATTTTGCCCACGCAGGACTTGAAACAAGTCTTATGGGGATCAAATCAAAACTTACGGGAGTGATTCTTCCACTCCTATCAGTAATCGGTATCGCTATCGCAGGGATTTCGTTTTTTACAGGAAATCCAAATGCGAAACAGCACATCGCCTACGCGATTATCGGTTGCATAATCGGTTTTGGTGCTCAAGGGATCGTGGATTTCATTGCACAAACGGTTCGTTAGGAGGCCGAAATGGAAGATGAAGGGTTAATCACCACAAGAGTGCCGCGAGCACTAGAAATGAAGAGCAAACTCTTTGGTTATGAATTACCAGACTTACTTCTCATTTTCTTTAATCTCGCCATCACTAACTTGATCTTTGGTGGGACTTCCTTTCGCTATCCGCTGGTGTGGGGAACAACGCTAGTTCTTGCGTTGTTCCTCTACTTCGCCAAGAAAGGTCGC
>JAIXVT010000141.1 GCA_027482725.1 Pseudomonadota bacterium
AAAAGCACGGGCTCATTTTGAGCCTCATCAATTGCAAAAGGTAGCTGTCTATTGATCAGGTAATTTTCCGGATTAGATCTGATTAGCGCCGATTCGGTCGAAACATCGAGAGTTCGATATTCTTTAGCAAAACTACTAACAAGGGTGGTTTTTCCAACTTGACGATGTCCAAATAAACCAACGATAGGAGAAAATTTTAAAGTCTCAGAAAAAATTGTCTCAATATGTCTTTTTCTAGGGTGAGGCATACTATGCAAAAGTATAAAGGAGCCTTTATACTTTTGCATAGTAAAAACCCGATTGTGTCAGTTTGGATAACCCTTTAGGGTAGGGGCATGGAACCTTCCTTTATTCCCGCAAAAGGCTATGCCGCATTTTCTGCATCAACTCCCCTAGCTCCGTATGCGTTTCAGCGCCGTGTCCCGCGCGATCACGATGTGGTGATTCAGATTAAATTTTCCGGGATTTGCCATTCGGATATTCACACAGTTCGCAGCGAATGGGGTGAAGCAAATTACCCGGTCGTGCCAGGGCACGAAATTGCGGGCATTGTCCAAGCGGTGGGACCTAAAGTGACCCGCTATAAGGTGGGGGACACCGTCGGTGTGGGTTGCTTTGTTGATTCGTGCAGGGAGTGTTCGTCTTGTAAAAGCGATTTAAATAACTACTGTTTAAATGGATTTACCGGCACGTACAACAGTTTGGAGCGTGATGGCAAAACCCCAACCCAAGGCGGCTATTCGGATGTGATTGTGGTCGATCAAAATTATGTTTTGCGGATACCCCCTTCGCTTCCCTTGGATAAAGCGGCACCGCTATTATGTGCGGGGATTACCCTGTATTCGCCGCTTAAGCATTGGGGCGCAGGTCCCGGTAAAACCGTGGGGATTATCGGCCTCGGGGGCTTGGGCCACATGGGTGTAAAAATCGCCAAAGCCATGGGCGCGCGCGTGGTGGTGTTCAGCCATTCTGCAAAAAAACAAAAAGATGCTCTGGAAATGGGTGCAGATCATTTTATCGACACTTCTGTAAAAGATGCTCTCGTTCCTTGGCAGGGTCAGATGGATTTAATCGTGAATACCGTTTCTGCCGAAATCAACATGAACGACTATTTTGAGTGCCTAAAACTTGATGCGACGTTGGTTGCCGTAGGTCTACCCGAAAAGCCCCTCACGTTTCACCCCTTCCCTTTGGTGCTGATGCGCAGGCGTTTTGCGGGCTCGGTGATTGGGTCAATTCAAGAGACCCAAGAGATGTTGGATTTTTGCGCGGCCCACGCGATCACCCCCGAGATTGAGTTGATCGCACCTCGTGAGGTGAATGTCGCGTATGATCGGGTGCTGAAAAGCGACGTGCGTTACCGGTTTGTGATGGACATGGGGCGGTTATAAGGCGGATTTGGCGGGATTTTCCCCGTTGACGCATTGCAATATTGGGACTAGTTTAGGGGCAGTCAAGGAGACCCTATGAAACTTTTTATTCTCACTTTTGTAACCCTTATTGGACTGAATGCTTTAGCCAAAGATGAAGGTATTACCCCTGAACAAAAGCAAAAAGTTGCGGGACTTTTGAGACAGATCAGCGAACTGGACGGGGGTATTGAGGTCACTGGGGTTACAGATGAGGCAGGGAATTCGAGCGTCACGGCCAAAGTCAGCCCAGCGCAGTGGGACTTAGGGGTTCAGTTTTACTCCGATAATCAGGTTGATATTCTGAGTATCACAAAAACTTATCCCGTATTTAAATCTAAAGACCGCGAATCCAAAGGGAATTGCGCCAAGCAGGCCAAGAAATTTATAGATAAGCTCTGGCCTAGCGCCAACAAAATGAAATGGAGCCCAGAAAAGCGACTCCATAACGCTACCGGTGCTGAATTCGTTGGATCGATTGAAGCTAAGTTCAGTAAAGACTGCAAACTGATCTCGCTTGTCCGTCAGGGTGTAAACTAATTCGCCGTAGTTCCCGATTGCGGATAAAGTGCCCGGCGAGGGCGGGTTATCTAGATAATGCGTCTAAGCCAGGCAGAAATTCCCCAAAAAAATGATATTAGCAGAAAGCTCTAACTACTTTGTATAGACACTATTATAGAGAACAAGGTGCTAGTGCGGGTCCAGTTGTTTTGAATGTTTTAAATTAATGGGGTGCAAATCAAATGGATTCTATTGCTGATGGAGTTAAAGGTAGATTTTCTAACCCATTCTGGGGATCGTATATTTTTTCGTTCACTGCATATAATTGGGACATGGCGGTGTTCGTGTTCTCCGGAAACGAAACAGCTTCTTCCAGGATAGAAAATGTACAGCGAGTTATAGAAATTGAAGGACTCTGCAAAATAACATTAATCCCACTGGTATTTTCTGTTTCGGTTTTATTTTTAACCCCAATTTTAATGTGGGCGGTTGATTTCTATAATAACTTAATAAATATTAAGCGCTTAAAAAGCTTGGAAAAGCAAAATCTCGATCAACTGTCCACTTGGAAGAATCGGTTTCAACTCACAAGAAGCCTGCTACAAGAGCTCGAAGATAATGCTGCTAATGCAATGCAAAATAATGCCTATAGTAAACAAAATTATGAGAAGACTTACAAGATCACAGAAATTTTAAAACAAGATAGGAATGAGATTTTTTTAGAAAAGCTTCGAGACTATAAAGTGCAAAGATAAAACTGTAATTGATCAAGCGTATAGATCATCACAAAAACCCCGCAATCCGTGATGTCTTGTTCTTTTTAATTTCTGCGGGGGTTCCCGTGGCAACAATTTCACCACCGGCAGCGCCGCCTTCGGGGCCAAGGTCAATAATGTAATCGCTGCCTTTGATCATGTCGGTGTTGTGTTCGATCACCACCACGCTGTTGCCCTGATCCACCAATCGGTGCAAGAGGTCCATGAGCTTACGGATGTCTTCAAAGTGCAAACCGGTAGACGGTTCGTCTAAAATATAAAGCGTTTTTCCGGTGGATCGTTTAGACAGCTCTTTAGCAAGCTTAATGCGCTGGGCCTCACCGCCAGATAACGTTGTCGCGCTTTGTCCCAAGGTTAAATACCCTAACCCCACATCGTTCAGAACTTTTAGTTTGTCGTAAATTGCCGGGATTGCGCTAAAAAATCCGGTGGCTTCTTCTACCGACAGAGCTAACACTTCGGCAATGTTTTTTCCCTTAAAATAAACTTGCAGGGTATCGGATTTGTAGCGCGTCCCCTTGCACTCTAAGCACGGCACAAAAGTATCCGGCATAAAGTTCATCGAGATTTTTTTAATTCCGTCGCCATCGCACGCATCACAGCGCCCCCCCTTGACGTTAAAGCTAAATCGACCCGGCTTAAATGCGCGGAGCTGCGATTCGGGCAATAGCGCGAACAATGAGCGTAGCGGACCAAAAATTCCGGTATAGGTGGCGGGGTTAGACCGTGGTGTGCGCCCAATCGGGCGCTGATCAATCTGGATCACTTTGTCTAAGTGTTGTAAACCGTGCGTAATTTTTCCGGGGATTTCGCCCACATCGGATTTATAAAAATGCCGTAATAGTAGCGGATAAAGCGTATCCATGATGAGCGAACTTTTACCACTGCCGCTAATCCCGGTAAGGGTGACAAATAGCCCAAGAGGTAAATCTAGGGTGATGTTTTTTAAGTTGTTTAAGGTTGCACCCGTTATGCGTAGCGTCTGCTTAGGATTTACTGGGCGTGGTGCGCGGCCTAAGTTGACTTGTTTTTCTTTACGCAAGTACTGCGCGGTCAGTGATGACTTTGTTGCTAATAGTGTTTTGGAATCCCCTTCAAAGACCACATTACCGCCATGCACGCCCGCCCCCGGACCGATATCGATCACATGGTTGGCTTCGCGCATGGTTTCTTCGTCGTGTTCGACAACAATGACGGTATTTCCCCGGTCCCGTAATTTTTTTAAGCTCTCGATTAACAAATGATTATCACGCGGGTGCAATCCAATCGACGGTTCGTCCAAAACATAAGTTATGCCGACCAACTGGCTGCCGAGCTGTGAAGCAAGCCTGATCCGCTGAGACTCGCCACCGGACAAGGTGCGCAGGGTGCGATTTAAGTTCAAGTACCCAACTCCTACCTGGTTTAAAAACTGCAAGCGGTCTTGCAAATCTTTCACCAAAATCCCCACAATGGCTTTGTCGCGATCGCTTAAGTCCACTCCTTCAATAAACCTGGGGAGATCACTGATCGCAAGGTCTCCTACTTCGGCGATGCTTTTTTTGTTGATCTTGAACGCTAAACTTTCGGGGCTTAAGCGCGCCCCTTTGCAGGCTTTGCAAACCACGTCTCGTAAATAAACAGGCGGATCGTCACTGTTTTCGGCCGAATCGGTTTCAGCGTCTTCAAAAATTTCTTCATAGCCCAAGCCCTCGCAGGTTTTACATGCCCCCAAGGGCGAATTGAATGAAAAAATCCTAGGCTCCGGTTCAGGCAAAGAAACATCGCAATCGGGGCACGCAAATTTTTGAGAAATCAAAGACTCTTGGCCGTCAACCGACAACGTGATCAAACCCTTGGACAATTGCAGTGCCGTTTGTACGGCATCTGTAACGCGCGCAAGTAAGCCCGTATCCGATGACTTGATGATCAATCGGTCCACCGAAACTTCGATGGTGTGTTTATAGGTTTTTTCTAATTTGATCGGGTCCGATAAATCTTTGATTTCCCCGTTAATGCGGACACGGGTAAATCCCCGTTGACGTAGCCCCAATAGTTCTTTCTGAAACTCCCCCTTTTTTTGCCGTGCTATTGGACTATAAAGGATGATTTTCGCACCTTGGGGTTTACCCAAAATCTGGTCCACGATCCGCTGTAGCGATAATGATTGAATGGGCTTGGCGCAGTTGGGGCACTCCGCCTGCGATATGCGGCTGTACAGTACCCGCAGGTGATCGTGCACTTCTGTAACCGTGCCTACGGTCGAACGAGGGTTTTGCGAAGTGGTCTTCTGTACAATCGCAATCGTGGGGGAAAGCCCTTGGAGTTCGTCCACGTCGGGTTTTTCCACTTGATCTAAAAATTGCCGAGCATACGTAGAAAACGTTTCGATATAGCGCCGCTGGCCTTCGGCGTGAATGGTTTCAAAAGCAAGGGATGATTTTCCTGATCCCGATGGCCCGGTAATTACGGTCAATGTTTGGTGCGGAATACGCACGGTAATATTTTTCAAGTTATGGACGCGTGCGCCCCGGACTAAGATTTCATCACCCGTTGAAGTCGAGCGGCTCATGGTTTAACTCCTTTGCGGCCAAAGCCAGGGCCGATTCAAATTTGGTTTGGATTTGCTGGAGCGCCTCTTGTGTTTGTGCTTCGAATCGCATCACCAAAACAGGCTGAGTATTGGAAGCGCGGATCAGGCCCCAGCGGTCCTTATAATCCACGCGCAGTCCATCA
>JAIXVT010000004.1 GCA_027482725.1 Pseudomonadota bacterium
CTGCAAGCGCGAGGAAATATAAAAATCTCAGGGTCTCAGTTACCCTACGAAATTTCTGGGAACGTGGACATAGCGCAAGGGCTTTATGCCCAGAGTTTTTCTAAAAAATCAAACGGAGGAGCAAAAAGTAGATTTGCTCCGGATGCGGTCGAAGGTCAAAAGAGTAATCAGATATTTAGCTTAAATATTGATGCTAATGCTCCCAACGGTTTTTGGGTCCGTAACGACGTGATGGAATCCGAATTTAAAGGGAAAGTCCGTCTTCTGGGCCCTCCTGATGATCTCAAGATGTTGGGAGAAGCGAATTTGATCCAAGGGAAGGTTTTGTTTAAAGATCGTCCGTTTGTTTTGGAGTCCGTAAAGGTTGAATTCGATTCGCCTACCGTTTTTGACCCTAAATTCAACGCTTCGGCCGTATCTGACCAAGGTCAGTATAAAGTACGGGTTGTCGCTTTTGGTCGAGGTTCGAAATGGAAGGCGGAGTTTTCAAGCACTCCTTACCTACCGGAGCAAGAAATTTTCTCTCTTTTGACTTCGGGAACCACGTCGCAAGACACGTTGCGGATTCGTAATCGAGATAGGACTTATGTGAATCAGGGAGAAGCGGCATCACTTATTTTACACTCGCTCCAATTTGGTCAAGATGTGCAAAAGAAAACGGGATTTCAATTTGATGTCCAAGAAGCTCTGGATGCCCAGGTAGGGATGAGTGTATTTAGACCCCAAACCGCTAACGAAAATCCTGTAGCACCAAAGGTTGTTTTGAAACGAAAGTTAGGAAGGAATCTGGGGTTGAGCGTGGGCAGTACGGTTGGCGTGGGGGCTCAAAACCAACGTGAAGTGAGTGCGGATTACACCTTGAGTCCCGTGTTTACCGTACGAGGAATTTGGAGCAGTTTTGAGGACTTCAACACGCGAGATGCCCGGACTTCCTTTGGTTTGGATCTTAAGTTCAATAGGAAGTTCAAATGACCTGTATCCGCCTCCTTTGCGCGCTTATCTGGGGTTTTGTTTTTACCCCCGTTTTTGCCCAAGGTGTTATTGGCCGTATTGAGGTGACGGGAGTAGAAGGCGAGGATCTGGACACGGTAAAGTCTTTAAGTGGTCTTTTGATTGGTGATGACTATGACCCTAAAATTGCCGAGAGAGGCGAGGCTCGATTAAAAAAGTATTTCGAAAATAAAGGATATCCGGAAGCCGATGTAGATGTCATTCGGTCCGCTCAGCAGGTGACTTTAGCGGTCAAACGAGGAAATCCGGTAACGGTGGGAAGCATCACTTTAGAGTTCCCTAAGCTTGATTCCCGAATCAAAGAAATCCTTGGGCCCCAGATTTTGGGCGCAATTGATATTAAAGTTGATGAAAAACTGGATCGTGATCGGATTAAAGATGCAAAAAAAGGAATTGAATCCCGATTGTTTGCTCAGGATTACATTGATTCTAAAGTCATCGATATTGATATCAGGATTGATCAACAACGCACGGACCTTAAATTCATTGTGGATGTTGGGGAACAAATCCAGTTTTCTGTGACCGGAATGACCACGTTTGACCGATCAGATCTTATTGAAGTGATCGAAAATCAGAAAACAGAGGGTCTAGGAAGAGATGCGGTCAGTGTTCTGCGGTCACGACTAAAGGGGTATTACAGTGATCACGGATTCCGAAACACCGAAATCAAAGTGGTTACTTTTGAGCGCACATCATACAGCCCTAAAAAAGTCGTATTCGAAATCCGTGAAGGTCAAGTTACTCGAATCCGAAATGTGATTTTTGATGGAAACGATGGCTTACCTTCTGGGCAGCTTGAGAATTGGTTCTATGAACTTGCCGCGGACCGATTAAAGGCGCGCGTGTTCAACGAAACGATGATTGAATCCGCCGCACAATCCGTGCTGGATAGAATTCGTAATGAAGGGTATTTATCCGCAAAGCTTCTGGCATGGAAATCCGAGGATGTGGGGAATAACTCGGTCGATTTAAAATTGTTTATTCAGGATGGTGTACGGACTCGGTTGCACTCTTTGGAGTTTCAGGGGAATAGCGATGTTCCTTCGGAAAAGCTTGGAGAGTTGATGGGTACTCCACTTGACCGTCCTTTGAATTTAGCAAAATTTGAATTGGGTTTAGAAGAGATAAAACGGTACTACCGTAATCAAGGTTACTTGGATGTCACGATCCCTAACGAATCCGCAGGAATAATTGATTACAAGGAGAGCAATTCAATTGCTGACGTTAAGATCTCGGTGAATCAGGGGCCTCAGTATTTTTTGAATCAAATTCGCGTCATCGGAAATGATAAGACCCGTTCTGAGGTTATTTTACGGGAGTTGGCCTTAAATCAGGGAGATCCTCTGAAAGAGTCTTTGTTGAATGAGAGTGAGGACCGAATACGACGGTTAGGGATTTTTTCGGTCGTCAATTTTGAGCTTGTTGATGATCCGGACTCGCTGAATTTTGGAAAAGCCACCAAGTCCTTGCGTATCACGGTCACCGAGGCCACTCCTGGGATGATTGGAACAGGGTTAGGATTCCGAAACGATTTGGGTTTGCGCGTATTTTCGGAATTAACTTTGGGGAATCTCCGCGGGGAGAATCAATCCTTTGTGGTCGATGTCAATGCGAATCGACGATTAGAGTTTTACCGATTTATGGAGTACCAAGCGCGGGCCAGTTACATTTGGCCACATTTTGTTTTGGGACCGACGACGTTCCGTCCGAGTTTGTCGATCGAGCGGCGACAGTATATTCAGTTTGATGCCCAAACTCTGGCGTTGTCGTTTAATTTTGATCGTCCCATTGTAAAACGCTGGGGACTCTATTTTAGTTTGAATCAAGCTATCGAACAAATTCGCCAGTTTAATGCGGTTGACTCGCTCGATAATCAGCAACTCCGGATTGGGTCTCTCACTCCGTCTTTGCGGGTGGATCGAAGGGATAATCCGCTTCTCCCTCGCCGGGGATTTTATTCGACGGTTTCTTACGAATACTCTTCGCCTTTTTTAGGATCCCAGTTGACCCCGGTTCCTATCAGTTACGGGCGCTTTCAGGTGAGAAACGATTTTCACACCGACATTGTTCCGCGGACGGTGCTGAGTTTCAGTGCGCGTGGCGGATATCTAAAAAACTTTGCAAGGAAGACGTTAGCAAATGGGGCTCAAGACCCGCTGGTCGGAATTCCGTTGATCAAGCAGTTTGCCCTTGGTGGAATCAACAGCATGAGAGGGTATTTGCTCCAAGAAATTAATGCTACAGATGTGAATGTGCAAGACAGCATGTCCTACATCAATTACCGAACTCAGGCGGATTTTTTTGTGACGCCTAACTTGAGTATTGGCCCTTTTTTGGACGCAGGAAATCTGTTTATCAATTATTTCAGTTTAGGAAATCTGCGCTACGGATCTGGTGTAGGATTGCGCTATGTGACCCCGGTTGGCCCTGTAAATTTTGATTGGGGCTTTAAAGTTCCGGGTAAACCCGGCCAAGACTCGCATGTTTTTTATTTTTCGTTAGGGGTGATATAAGTTTCAGATTGACCTTCGGGCACTTGTCGATTAATTCTTATCTTTCTATGTTCCAGCAAAAGACGTATTCAGCTAAAAAAGTTGGCCCTCATTTTTTTGAGATCAAGGGTCCTAATGCCCCAAAATGGTACATCGTAGATGCAGCCAATCAAGTTGTGGGTCGTTTGGCGTCAATGATTGCAGAAGTGATTACCGGTAAACACAAAGTGACCTACACCCCCCATGTGGATACAGGTGATTTTGTCGTTGTGATTAACGCCGACAAAATCGTGTTCACACGTACCAAAATGGATAAAAAACTTTATCGCGATTATTCCGGATACATTTCCGGTTTAAAAACAAAGACGGCACGGCAGATGTTAGAGACCAAGCCCGAAGAGATCATCCGTCGCGCGGTGTGGGGAATGACCGGCAAGTCATCTCTAGCGCGACACCAAATGAAGAAGCTTAAAGTTTTTGCAGGCTCGGCTCACACCCACACGGCACAGAACCCCCAAGAGTTACCGTTGGTTGCTAAACGCCGGTCTGTATTGACTCGTAAAGTATCTTAAGATTTAGGAACTGAGGTAGGAATTCATGTCAGCTCTCGAAAAAGAAATTCATCAAATCGGAAAACGTAAATCAGCTGTGGCGCGTGTTTATTTGCGCCCACGTGCTTCTGAACTCGGTTCAGTACGCGTGAACGGGCGTTCTTTGGAAGACTATTTTCCACGTCCAACCTTACAAAAAATTGCAATGCAGCCCTTGGATCTTACTCAGAACAACGGCCGCTATGATGTTTTGGTGAACGTTGCAGGGGGCGGAGTATCCGCTCAAGCGTCAGCGATTCGTCATGGAATTGCTAAGGCTTTAAACGAGTTGGATCGGGATACTCTTCGTCCAGTCCTCAAAAAAGAGGGATATTTGACTCGCGATGCGCGTGAAGTTGAGCGAAAAAAATACGGTTTGGCTGGTGCGCGCCGTCGTTACCAATTCTCAAAACGTTAATCGAATTTATTGGAATCAAAAAAGCCGAGGCGGAAAATTCTGCCTCGGCTTTTTTTTTGGTCGATCCCCAATATCCTCGGGCATACTGATGTTATGAAACTTTACTCATGGATCATGGTGGGCTTGGTGGCGTTACCCGGAGTGAGTCAGTCTAAGGTGATTTCTCAGGTGGGGAATCGGGCAATCACCGATGAAGACTTACAGCAGCTCGTGGCGAATCTTCCTTTGGGACAGCGTGAACAGCTTTTAGGTAATCCGGCATCTCGCAGTCAGTTGACGACAACATTGGAAGACCAAGAGGTTCTTGTCCAAACCGCAGCGAAAGATAAGCCTGAAGAGAGCAAAGAATACCGAGAGGCTTATTAGATTTTTCGTCGCCAGACATTGGC
>JAIXVT010000320.1 GCA_027482725.1 Pseudomonadota bacterium
AAGAATCAGAACCTTCGAAACAATCCCCAACACAGTCGGATTATTTTTTCCAAAAAAGTAGAGCCTCTGTTAACGGTTCCGCATGCTTCTGGTGATCCGCGCATACGGGTGATGAAAAGCAAAGTCTACCTGTCGCTGACCACCTCTCCCCAGCGCATTGGTCAAGTGGTTCACCGCCTCCGCGAACTTGATCTGACTTATATTCGAAAAATTTTTTTGTCGATCCCCGAAAGGTATGGACGGGACGGAGCCACGTATGTCATTCCCAATGAGTTGAGAGATTTTCCCAAGCTCGAGATCCTGCGCACCGACCGCGACCTAGGGCCGATCATGAAACTTCTCCCCGCGGCAGAGCTACTCCAGCAGACTGACCCCACGGGTGTTTTGGTTACCATGGACGACGATATTCGTTATCCCGCCCAAGCTTTGAATGAATTGATCATAGGTGTCGCTCATCATCCGGGATCGGTTTTGTCGGGGTCTGGACAGCGCGTAGAGTATTGGGGTATTCCTGAAACGGCGTTCCCTACGCTCACGACACCCGCTCCGAAACTCTCGGCGTCATCGGCGCTTGTTGATGTGATCGAAGGGTTTGGTTTGGTGGCTTACCCTGTTGATCGCTTGAACACTCCAGAGCTCCGAAGGATTTCAGGAATTTCAAAGTATACTTACGCTTCTGATGATTTAGTGATTTCTTATGTTTTGGCAAAGCACGGCGTTCCCCGCGTAAAGTTTCAGACCCGTCATTTTAATTCACCACTTATTCAGGTCCTTGGCTATGGGCAGGGCGCTGATGCCCTACACAAGGGGGCAGGGGTTGGGGAGGGTATGGGTGAGTCTGGCGTGGAAAACATTAATGCCAAAAAATACCAACAGGCTTTTCAAGACATCCTTGGTCATGAACGATCATGGTGTGGTGGTGTGCTTGAGGGGGGGGGCGGGGGCGGGTTAATGCGATTTTGAGTTTTGATGAGAGTTTTAGATCATCGGACAGGTTTCGACGACGGGCTGGGGCTCGGGTTCGGTGCAGACGGATCGGCGTTATTGGTTAAACAAAATACCCAGTGCAAATAGGAGCCGTCAGAGTCGCTAGGCGGACAAACATTGATCCCTCTCCGTATCTGTCGGTTCTTACCTTACCCACGGATTTTGGTCGTACTCGTCCTTGATGGTTGTAGGTTCCCCGTGTCCCGGATACACGGAGTACTCGCCGGGCAATGTCAAAATGCGGGACTTGATCGACGTGATCAATTGGCGTTCGTCGCCGCCCCAAAGGTCGGCCCTCCCGATATTGTGCTTGAACAGGGTGTCACCGGAAAACACTTTTCCCGAACATTCAAAACACAGGCCACCAGGGGAGTGCCCAGGGGTGTGAATGGCTTTGATGGTGTGATTTCCTACCTTGATTTCGTCTTGATGTTCGATAAATTGATCGATAGGGAGCGGGTCTTTGAAGTCGTTAAACCCAAACAAAAGCCCTTGTTTTTTTAGCGCGTAATACAACTCAGAGTCGTCGCGGTGGAGTGCGATTTTTGCGCTGGGGTGCGCCGTCTGTTTTAGGTCTCCCGTTGCCGCAAAATGATCGAAGTGCGCATGGGTGTGGAGCATGAATTTGATCTGAATCGGGGCTTGAAGCAGGCCATCAAGAGATTTTGAAAATGAGTCGATTTCGCTCAAAATCAAATCGGGTTCGTCCCCCGGATCAATCAGTGCAGCGTGACCTGTCTGCGAGCAGACCAAAATCTGACAGTTGCATTGGAGCGGCCCTACGGGGATGGTGTGATGAAAGAGTTCTGAGTTTTTAGAAACTGTTGATAAGGTTTGATTTAGCGAATCCACATGACATCTCCGTAACTGAAAAACTGATATCCCTCGCGCACCGCTTGGTTATAGATATCCAGCGTAAAGTGCCGATCACCAATGAATGATGAAATCATCATGAGCAGTGTGCTTTCCGGCAGATGAAAGTTGGTCCACAGTTGATCCACGACTTGCCACTGAAATCCCGGGTAAACAAATAGGTTGACGTCGCCTTGGTGCGGCTGCACCCACTGGTTTTGGCGCGGCTGCACCCGTTCATTCTGATGGTCGCGGTTACGCGGGGTTTTCGCAGAGACTCCCTCGAGAGTCCGTGCAGATGTTGTGCCGATCGCGCAAACAGGTCGAGCGATAGTTTTGGACGTATTGATGAGGTTTGCGACATCCCATGAAAGTTCTGCATATTCGGGATGCATCACGTGTTGCCGAATATCTGCTACTGAAACGGGTTTAAACGTTCCAATCCCAACATGAAGTGTAAGCTCGGCCCAGGTGTGTCCCTGCTGCTGTAGTCGGCCTAAGAGACTTTGGGTAAAATGGCGACCCGCTGTGGGCGCAGCAACAGATCCTGTGGCGTGAGTGCCTTTAGCGTAAACGGTGTTGTACGCGTCGATTTCATCCGGAAGAATTTCTCCACCAGAGCGACGCGCCAAGATGTAAGGAGGGAGTGGGACTTGGCCCAAGTCTGCGCTGACCGGATCTGTGCTAAATTCGGCGATGAACTGCGGACCCGTCGATGTGTCTTCGATCCGTTCTATGACTTTGGCTTGAGCGAATTGGGGGGTGTTTGGATCTCCGATATGGAATACAAAACCCGGTTCGATTCTACGGCCGGTTTTCATGAGTCCCTGCCAAATTTTTTCATGTAGGCGCTTGAGCAGAAAAAACTCTACTTTTCCGCCGGTCTCCGGGCGATATCCGTTTAGTCGGGCTTTAAAAACTTTAGTGTTATTTGCGACGAACAGGGTGGGTTCTGTGACCAGCCCGGGAAGGTCTGCGACCGTGTGGTGTGTGATTATTTTTTGGGTCTTGTCGACCACCATAAGGCGCGCGGCGGTACGGTCCGAACGAGGGTATGCCGCGATTTGATTTTCAGGCAATTCGAAACGGTACGACGCTAAATCAAAATCGCTCATGGGGTGTTTTTTAATTTTTCTGGTGCGGCTTAATGCGATTTTTGTCGTCGAGTAAAAGTACGCGCGGTTGATGCGTTTTAGATTCTTCAGTGCTGATCTGACAGTAGGCGCAGATGATCACCAAGTCGCCCACATTGACCAAGTGTGCGGCCGCACCATTCACGCAAATATTACCC
>JAIXVT010000322.1 GCA_027482725.1 Pseudomonadota bacterium
CCAAGCTTACCCCCATCGTGATTCATCCCCATCAATTTGGTCCCCAAGCGGGCCCCTTGAGCTTGGAAAAAACCTTTGCCCCCAAGCTCAACTACCCGCTGGTGGGTCATCGGAAGTGCGGGACTTAATAACTTTTCTTTTAGAGCTAACTGATACGCTTGGGTTGCGTTTTCTAGGGTCTTTTTCTTGAGCTGCTCTGCAACGTGGGTCAGAGTCTGTTTGATTTCGTCACGAGCATTTTTATCCCGAATCACCGCTTCGATATCTTTAACAAAAGCCTCGGCAAGGCGAGCTAACTTTTCGGTGGCGGCAATACCCCAAATTCCCCCGAGAACAATTGATTTTTGGTACATGGCCGAAACCGGAGCAAACTCTTCTACACGCTCCGTCAGGGTCTTTAAAAGATGGTCTTCTGGAAATTCAAGCTTTTTGAGTTTGAGCTTTTTTTCCGCAAGTTCCGCAAGGCGGTACTGGGCATAAGCGGAGAATACCGTTTTTGCAGCCTTTCCCTTAAATCCCCGAGCAATTTCTTGGTACTGACTTTGAGCCCGATCTTCTTTCCCTAAAGAAAAAGACAAATCCGCCGACATTGCGGCACACTCCCCTTTTAAGGGAGTATCCCCTCTCATGCACCCTTGCCAAGCCTCTTCCTGTGCGGTGGGATCATTGGCATGAATTGCTGCAAGTCCAAGGCGACGGTAAACTTGGGCCTTTTCCAAATCTGATTTCATCATGGGAAGAGTCATGCGGTACGTATCCATAGCTTTGGGATAAGCCCGCACTCCCTCAAACAAAGAAGCAGCCGTCAAATGAGCCGGTGCATCTTTAAACTGTCGACCAAATCCCAAAAACAACTCGGCACTCTCCGCAAACATTCCTTTTATAAAAAATTGGGTGGCCTGGAGCTTTGCGCTTTTTTCGAGAAGTTGGCTTTTAGGAAACTTGCGTTTCCATTCGGCCATGATCCGAGCCACTTCGTCAGACTTGCCCTCTTGAGCATAAGCATTCATTGCTCCAACCCACGCGGCTTCGGCCTCTTTTTCGGTTTTCACCGTAGAAGAAAAATGCTCATAAGACAGAGCCGCTTCGGTAAACTTTCCGGTGCGTTCTAGCTCTGCGATTCGGGAGATCCGAAGAGCTCGTTCAGCCCGCAACAAATCCTCGTTCAATTCACCCTTTTTTTGGGCGTCAAACGCCAAAAGTCCTTGCTGCGACCGGACTACAATCAGCTGATCTTCCAACTCCCGAGGAGAGGATTTATAAATTTCTTCGGCCAACTGAAGCCACAAACGTGCGGCCAACAAGGACTGGGGGTTAGCAGGATTTACCTGAGCCAAACGTGAGGCGCGTGCCATAGCTTCCGGCTTACGGTCAGGGTAGGCAGCCAAAATTTGAGCGCTTCGCAACCGAGCCTCGCGGGATTGTTCAATTCCTGGAGTAGCCTTTTCCATCAAATCCGAGGCTTCAACAAACTCAAGCTCCTGATCCGAGGGCAGAGTTCGAGACTCCCCGCCGAGCGGGGTATTCACTCCTGCTTGAGGCGACTTAGACTTCAGTGCGGAAGCCAAGCTACTCACCCAATTTTGTCCCGCATCCTGTGCGAATTTAGCATCCTTTTCTTGAACAACCGTACGGTACAGAAGCGCGGCTTCACCTGGTTTACCCAGATCACGTTTAATCTCAGCCAGATACATTCTGACCTCATTGCGTTCTCCGGCATCTGAATCATTCTGTAAAAACTTTTTAAAATAAAAGGTATAAAAATTCTCGGCTACGACAAGGTACTTTTTACTTTGCTCTTTGTCCTCGGTTTTCCGAAAGGCCTCGTGTTGATCCACTGCGGTTTTGCGAACCGTAGACTTTAGGCTTTGAATGGCTGCTAAGGTATCCACATCTTGGGTTTTTGGAATTTGCGTACCTTCTAACTCTTTTGCGGCATCGGAAAAATGCTGGCGACGAATCTGAATCTCGATCAATCTGGCCCGAACCCGAAAATCATTTTCTTCCCCGGTATTGAGCACGAGAATCTTTTTGAAAACAGACTCTGCGCGCTCAAGCTGTCCAGAACGTTCGTACTCCTTACCCAACTTTTCCAAAGCGCGAGCAAGCTTATCCATTCCACCGGCATTGGTTTTAAAATAGGCAACGGCTTCGTCTACCTGTCCCCTCTCGGCAAAAAACAACGCCAGATCCCGGAGTCCTTCCTCTCTTATGCTCAAGAACTTTTCATTCCCCTGGGCCAATTGAACGGCACGCTTCATTTCCACAATGGCATCGTCCGTGCGTTTTTGCCGGTACATGACCCATGCCAACTTTTGGTGAATACGCGCGCCTCTTGCCGGTTCGTCCGCACTCGCCAATGCGCGACGGAAGTATTGCTCCGCTTCGGTGTACTGAGAACGCTTTTCCGCATCTTGAGCGAGTTCAACATATGCATAGGCTACGAATTTGGATTTAGGATGCTCATCGACAATTTTGCGGTAGTAAGAAAGAGATTTTTCTTTTTGCTCTAATTCACCTAAGTTAAACGCCAAAAAATACAAAATTTCATCACGACGGTCTGTGGCTGTTTTTTCTACAATTTCAGCCGCAGTAATCCCGTTTTTCAGGCTTTCAGTGGATTTGCGCTTTTCAATACGGCTAGAATTTTTTTTTGATTCCTGAATACGCCCTTCCAGCAAAAAAAAGGCGCGCTGCTCTTCGGTATAAAGCTCGGCCAAGCGTTGGTAGAGTTCCGCCTTCCGTTGCTCCGGAACTCGCAAAGACAATGCCCGCTTTATCGTGCGAATTTCCTCACTTCGAATCTCCTGAACCTGACGTTCTTTATCTGTTTGTACAGCATCGTATTCAGCATCCGTATAGGCTTGGGCAATCCCCACCAAGCCCATTTGAAGCCCCCAAGCCGAAC
>JAIXVT010000163.1 GCA_027482725.1 Pseudomonadota bacterium
AAAGCAATGTCTTTTTGCGGGATATCCGCCAATATCCACTCTCCTCCACGTCCGTGCTGATCAATAATATCCTGACAGTGGTCTGTAAACGATTCTATCCGCTTAATTCGCTTTGAGCGATCACGGTCCGCACCTTTCGTTTCTAAAATCCGATGCTGCAATTCTGGATGCCGAATGGTCTTGGGCGCACGTCGGTACAACAACATCTCAATCCATTCGTTCACAACAGCGTCTTGAATCAACCCGCTTTGTCGAACCTCTTGGCAGGTCGTCATGAACGACATGTCGTTCCACCAAAAAAACCGCTCATCCCCTGCTTCAACCCAATTCAACAAATCCTGAAACTGGGGGTAAAGATCATGTTCCAGAAGCACTTGAGCGATTGCCGTAGATAAAATATCAAACTTTGAACTCGCGGGATTCCGAACCACTTGGGAATACCAGTTAAAGCGGGCGATCAGAAAATCCTCGACCGCACGCATTGCGTTTTCATGTATTCCGAAACCCAACTGCCCCTTCCCCATCGAAAATGTCTGTAAATTGGCCAAAATATAATCTCGGTCAAACTGGCCGTATTGAATACCCGTGTAATACGAATCCCGAAGTAAGTAATCCATCCGGTCTGCATCCAAATCACTGTGCATGAGTTGATTTGCAATCAGATACGGGGATTCGCCTTTGATGATTTTTGAAATCATCTGAACGTTTAACCCCGCTTTTTCCAAGATTTGCGTGATTCCCCCGGGGTAACGCGTATTTTTGATAATAAACGACCCAAGGTGTTCATGATTATTGGGCAGGGTTTTTTCTCGCGTTCGTTTCCGGCGTTGATCATTACCGTGCTTGATATAGGCATATTCAATCGTATGCGAGAAAGGAAAAGTTCCAATGTCGTGGAGCAACGCGGAAACACGAAGAGACTTGTGTAAAAGTGCGGCTTCGGACGTGGTCTTCGGGCTAAATAATTCTTCGTCACCAACGGCAAGCCCCAGTGCCCGTAGCATTTGATCCATGGAATGCATGACACCAATCGTATGTGCAAACCGACTATGTTCCGCCCCAGGGAAGATGTAATTTGCGAAGCTCAGTTGTTTGATCCATCTTAACCGTTGAAAAAAGGGGGAATTAATAATTTCCTCTTCCCAAGCTGTAATCGGCACAAAACCGTACATCACATCATAGATGATGCTTTTTTTCATAGGTTGTCAGTGTATCAGGAATAGGCCATTTTTTAACAATGCCTCTGTTAGCTCAAACTCAAAGTTTAAGGCCGATGACTTTAGATGATCTTGATTTAGTCCTTAAAATCGAATCCCAATGGGCGCCAGAGGCTTGGAGGCGCGAGCACTTTATCGAAGAGATGAATCGTCCCTACGCGCACTGTTTTGTGATGACCGACGACGAAACAGACGCTGAGGTTTTTGGTTACATCGTTTTTTGGGCGCAGGCTGAAGGCTTATCGATTCTCAATGTCGCCGTCGATCAACACTTCAGGAACATGGGGATAGGAACCCGACTGGTTCAACACGTGATCAGGCACGCAGTGCACGAGGATTACCCCAGAATCGTCCTTGAAGTTCGTGAATCAAACGCTGAAGCGATTGCTCTTTATAAAAAATGCGGATTTAAAAAAACTCACGAACGTCGCCAGTTTTATCAAAACGGAGAAACTGCGTTAGTGCTAGAAGTAAAAACAAGCGAGCACCAAGCAGGCGTACAATAAGCTCAACCCTGAGCTTTTAAATCAGGGCCAAACTCAATCGATTCAATCGTGACGCCCACTTCCCCAGCGTTTTCTATCCTGATGTTTTGCAGCTTCATTGCCGACGCTACATCTGTAAGGACTTGCCGAAACGCATCAACCTGAGACTCCCCGACTTTAAATACAATCGACTCCACTGGCCGGGCTACCGATACTTTGGCCTCTGTTTTTTTGGCCTGTACCGCTTGGAGTGCGGATATGGCCAAATCATGGATAGTGGCGTCACCGCTGGGAATAAGCGAAAAATCTGCGACTTGGGGATACGAGGCACGATGTAAGGGTCCGTCGGTCTTTTCAAAATCCCACCGCCACACTTCGTCACAGGTAAACGGCATAAACGGCGCAAGTAGCTTCAATAGCGTTTTCAAAACTAAACGGGCAGTCATTACCGCGCTCGTTTGATCCTGTGCAGTTTCACCTGATCTTCGTGCCCCACGGGACTTGATCAACTCTAGCGTTGTATCAGTGAACTGAGTCCAAAAGAAACGCTCTACTTCCATCAAAGCCTGTGCAGAATCAAACTGCACCATGGATTGTCCGGCGCGCTGGGTCAGTCCCTTTAGTTTTTCAATTAATGCCAGATCAAGAGGATGAGAAATCGTACCGGATTCAGCGCTCATCGATAACACCAGTTTCGAAGCATTGAATATTTTTGTCGCCAAACGCCGACCAATTTTCATGATTCCGGGATCAAACGCAGTATCCACGCCAAAGCGCGCCAGCCCCGCCCAATACCGAACAGCATCCGCGGAGAATTCCTCAATAAACTGAGAGGGTACAACGACGTTTCCCTTGGATTTCGACATTTTTTTACGCTCAGGGTCCAAAACCCAACCGCTGATGACGATGTTTTTCCAAGGAATTTTTTTCTCATGAAGCCATGCTTTAGCGATCGTATAGAAAGCCCAAGTCCTTATAATTTCATGAGACTGGGGGCGCATCGACATAGGGAAGAGCGACTCGTGGAGCGCTGGCGCGTCGGCCCAACCGGTGCCCAGCTGCGGCGTCAGTGAACTGGTAAACCAGGTATCGAACACATCTTGCTCGCCGATAAATCCGCCCGCTTTTCCGCGCTGAGATTCGGTAAATCCGTCGGGACAGTCTGTGGTGGGATCAACCGGTAATTGCTCAACACGAGGAATCAGCACGGCTTCATGAATAGGCAATCCCTGGTCGTCCAAGCGGTACCACACGGGAATAGGTACACCAAAAAATCGTTGTCGAGAGATACACCAATCGAGTCCTAAGTTTTCGGTCCAATTTTTAAATCTCGCGGCCATAAACGGCGGCGTCCATTGAATCGATTCTCCGGCTTTGAGAAGATTCTCTTTTTGATCTAACAAACGGACAAACCATTGCCGTGTCGTTAAAATCTCTACGGGCCGGTCCCCCTTTTCGTAAAACTTAACGGCATGGGTAATGGGCTTAGGTACTCCTTTTAAAACACCCTGTTCACCGAGGAGCTCAACCATGGCTTTTTGCGCTTGTTTGACGTTCTTCCCCACAACCCCGGCGTAAAACTGATTTGCCGAATCCGTAGAGAATTGCCGAGGCAATAAACGGCCTTCTTTGCCGATAATCTGCTTAAGCTCCAGCTTGTGTTCGCGCCACCATTGGACATCGGTTTGATCCCCAAACGTGCATACCATCAGAATTCCCGTACCTTTGTCTTTTTGAACAAGCTCAGATCCGAAAATCGGAACTTCGTCATCAAACAACGGAACACGTGCTTTTTTTCCGATGAGGTGACGATAACGTTCATCTTCTGGGTGCGTCGCAACCCCAACACACGCGGGTAACAACTCCGGACGCGTTGTTGAAATGACAAATGATCCACCACCGACAATTTGAAACTCCAAATCATGATAAGCCCCGGGGAGTTCTTTATCTTCGAGTTCTGCTTGAGCCACTGCCGTCCGAAAATCCGTATCCCACAGGGTCGGTGCCGAAACTTGAAAAAGATGTCCTTTTTGATGAAGATCCAAAAAACTATATTGGGCGATTCGGCGCGACCGTTCGCTGATCGTGGAATACTCAAGGGACCAATCCACGCTGAGCCCTACGCGTGAAAACAGCTCTTTAAATTTTTTTTCATCTTCTACGGTGAGCCGCTCGCAGTGTTCAATAAAGTTTTTACGCGACAATTCGCGCTGAGAC
>JAIXVT010000166.1 GCA_027482725.1 Pseudomonadota bacterium
CCCCCAGAGACGCAACTCACCTACCAGAGCCCTGCAGGGGGACCTGTTACTTTAAATGCATCAACAGAAACATCCCGCGACTTGGTTGGATTTTGTGGATCAATCACCTCAATCAAAAAAGACAAGAACTTACCGCCTCCTTCGGCTGGCACGGTGCTGGGGTGGCTTGCCCCTTTTGCGATGATCGGAATTCATCAGATTCTGCGTAGGCGTCGGCGCCAAATTTATATAAACTAAAATCATGCGAAATCTTTTTCGGGTGTTCACGGTGACGTTATTGGGGAATTTCTTTCTGGCTCCAAGCTTTGCTGAACCGCTGCCCGTCCCATTTAACGCCGACGATTTTAGACCCGCATTAAAGTTGAAAAAGAAAATTTACATCTCTCAGGGTTCGTTTACAGCGGGATCATCAGAAACCAAAAGAGCTATCTTAACTGAAATCAAGGTGGCCAAAAACCCCGAGGGATATGTCCGATGGGTGTTAACCTCGGTCGACAACGTGGCCGGAGAAACAGGTCCGCTCTCGATTCCTCCTTACACCGTTGTTGAAAACCGCTATGACGAACGCAAAACCATTGTGACCCTTTTTGGGAACCTCACCCTAAAATCAAAAATCGAGGACGCTGTGACTCAGGCCAAAAAAACCGGATTATTTGAAGACATTGATTTGTTGCCTGTCTTGGAGAAAGATCGCTGGACGTTTACGATTCGGCATAAAAAACAGCTGAAACTTGAGGTTTTCCAATTGTCCAACCCCGCACGTGTGGTTTTGGATTTTTTAATCCCATAAATGTTTTGATAAATTTTTTTAGTTGTTTGATTTTTTTCGACCCAATCTTGCCAAACTTACCCTAGACCCCATTGTTCGGAAGTATGGGTGAAACTTCCGATTCCAACATCAATCAATTTCCGGCATTTCCTGGCGGGGGACAGTTAATCCACCCCGATCAGGCTCTACCCACAAACTTATTTGTCATTCCCTCTACAGGCCCCGTGGTTTTCCCCACACTGATAGCTCCTTTTGTAATTTGGCATCCCCAAGCCATCGCGACCATCGAAGAAGCCATGAGTCGGCATAAGGTCGTTGGATTCCTGCTTACGCGCTCCGATGACATTCCGGACAAGGTGACCTCAGCGGATTTATTTGACGTTGGCATTGCCGCGCGCATTCTTAAACGGATTAAACTTCCGGATGGCAATATCCATGTCTTGATCCAAGGTGTCAGCCGATTCCGTATCAAGCAAACGCTATCGCAAGAACCGTATATTGCGGTGGAACCGGAGTATCTAGAGGAAAAACCGTTAGAGAAATCCATTGAGAGCGACGCCCTCAGTCGCGCCGTGATCAATCACGTGAAAGAGCTTTCGGACGCAAACCCTTTTTTTAATGATGAACTCCGTTTGGCTTTGGTGAACGCATCCCATGGTGGAGTAGTTGCGGATATTGTCGCTTTTGCTTTGGGCCTGAATAAAAAAGAGGCTCAAGAATTTTTAGAGACCGTAGGTATTCAAGAGCGATTTCAAAAACTTCTATTACATCTAAAACGCGAACACGACGTCGCCACTGTTCAGCGAAAGATCAACGACGAAGTGAATCAAAAAGTGAGTTCGCTTCAGCGCGAATTTTTTTTGAAAGAACAGCTCAAGCTCATCAAAAAAGAACTTGGAATTGAAGAAGAAGGCAAAGATAAAAATGCAAGGACTTTCAGGGAACGCATCGTTGCCGCAAAAATGCCCCCGGATGTCGAAAAAATCGCGTTAGATGAGTTGAATCGCTTTGAGAGCCTTCAAGAGGCTTCTCCCGAATACAATATTTCTCGGAACTATTTAGAGAACCTGGCGTCCTTGCCATGGTCCTTTGAAACCGAAGACAACTTGAAGCTTGATCACGCCGAAAGCGTTTTGAACGAAGACCACTTTGGACTTGAAAAAGTGAAACGCAGAATTCTTGAATTTATTGCGGTAAGAAACTTGCAAACCGAGGTAAAACCCGGGCAAAAAAAGGGAGCAATTATCCTTTTGGTTGGTCCACCAGGCGTGGGAAAAACGTCCATAGGCAAATCGATTGCTCGTGCGATGAATAGGAATTTCTACCGATTCAGTCTAGGTGGAATGCGGGATGAGGCTGAAATCAAGGGCCACCGCCGTACCTATATCGGAGCAATGCCGGGAAAATTTATTCAAGCTGCAAAGCGCGCGGGATCAAAAAACGCCCTTATTTTGCTGGACGAGATCGACAAAATCGCCTCCTCCTATCACGGCGATCCGGCCAGTGCGTTGCTTGAAGTGCTTGACCCGGAACAGAACAGTGGGTTTTTGGATCACTACTTGGATATTCCATTCGATCTGTCGCAAATGATTTTTATTTGCACAGCCAATTCGACCCAAACCATACCCGCTCCATTGTTAGATCGGATGGAAGTGATTGAATTGTCGGGCTATACCTTGGAGGAAAAACAACATATTGCCGATACTCACCTTTGGCCAAAAGCTCTGTTGAAGAATGGACTCTTGGGAGCACAGGTGAAACTTGAGCCCAGACTGATTCCCCTGTTGATCCGAGGCTACGCACGCGAACCCGGATTACGACAGCTGCAAAACCAACTGGATACTCTTGCCCGACGATATGCCGCGAAAATCGTTGAGCGCCGTGAAGCGCGTGAACGCATACGATTTCCTTTAACGATTAAGTCCGAATACGAGCTGGTGGAGGCACTTGGGCCCGAGCGCTACAACAAAGAAACATGGATTGACGAAACTAAAGCGGGAACCACTATTGGTCTGGCATGGACTGCGCTGGGTGGTGAGATTTTGAATTTGGAGTCGGTAGAACTTGCGGGATCGGGACAACTCAAGCTCACGGGCCGCATGGGTGAAGTCATGGTCGAGAGTGCAAACTTGGCCTGGACTCTTGTGAAAAAGCGTCTCATTGAAAATCTTGTAGTGACGGCAAACTCTCTTAAATTCCGCGATATTCACGTGCATATTCCGTCTGGAGCTGTTCCCAAAGATGGTCCTTCGGCTGGAATTACTCTTGCGACCGCGTTGTACTCTTTGTTTTCTGGGTTGCGCCCAGTGCCGCGTCTTGCAATGACAGGCGAACTTTCGTTAACCGGTCGAGTGCTTGCCATTGGTGGAGTCCGAGAAAAACTTTTGGCCGCAACACGCGCAGGTATTCAAAGCGTGATCTTGCCTCGGGAGAACAAAAAAGATCTCCATGAGATCCCTCTTGAGGTTCTAAAGACAATCAAAATTCACTTTGTGGAAACGCTTGAAGATGTGCTTTCTTTGGCTTTGAATCCGGATGAATCGGTGGAAAAACCTCTCCTACCTAGAATCCAACCTAGAAACAGAGCAACCCAAAAATTACGTAAGAAGTCTGGGATTATTTCGGGAAAAACAATTAAAAGCGGTAAATTGCGGGGGCAACCCTATTAGGTTTAGGTCTAATTTTTGTGGCGCATATTGATGCAAACTCTAGAGTCAAGGGTGTATTAAAATGTGTCGACATGAGTCCCGACCTACGCCTGGACCCACGCGAAAATGGGTACTGTTGGACAAACGGTGGCATCGGAAATTTTCGCCATCACTCATGTTTCTTTAATCAGCAATTTAGCTGAGACGTTTGGCGTGATTTTTATTGAGGATGAGATCCGGCGCCGTAAGTTGCGTTACGGTGATTTCCGGTAGCGGCGGGTTAAGTTGGCAGTTATGCTACCTGCATGAAAAAAATGAATCTTGCTATCTTGGGATTAGGG
>JAIXVT010000089.1 GCA_027482725.1 Pseudomonadota bacterium
GGGACTTGATTGCCACCTGCTCTTCCCCTCAGTCCCGCAACTTTCGTGTGGGGTATCACTTGGCTAAAGGTGAGAGTCTGGCCGAGGTTATTGCTGAACTCGGACAAGTTGCAGAAGGGGTTAAAACGGCCAGAACGGTCTATGCTTTTTCCCAATCTCGACAGGTTCCCATGCCGATCACCGAAGCGGTGTGCAAAATTGTTGATGGGGTG
Source organism: Pseudomonadota bacterium (assembly GCA_027482725.1). GTDB lineage: Bacteria > Bdellovibrionota > UBA1018 > UBA1018 > CAIMNF01 > JAIXVT01. The sequence goes on from JAIXVT010000089.1 coordinate 213, forward strand.
TGGACGGTAGAACAAGGAGTCATGAGTCTCATGACTCGAGAGGCTGTGCGAGATGATTGATCGAATTTTAGAGTGGTTGTCCCTTGAAACCGTAGCGGTGACCTTGGTTCCCGGCGTGATTTTGTATTTCATTTACAGGGCTGTACCCACTTACCTCACGGCGACTCGTATTCATTTGCTCCGTAATTTGCTTCGGGATTGGTTTTTCGCGCTTTTGGCTTTTGTCCTTTTTTGGGGCGCTTTTCACACGATTGCGTCACTTTCACTCCCGTACCAGCGGGTGGTTGTCGCAGTGGGATCGATTGCGGTCATTCTGGGAGCGGTGACCTTTATTCGTTCCACAAAGGTTGCCGTATTTTTGTATCTTTTTTTGACCTCGAGAAGAGTGGGGGTGCCGGTTCTTTTAGTAAACTTGGTTACCCTGATCATTTCTTTGTTTATAGGGGCTTGGATCTTAACCCATGTTTTTGAAGTCCGCTTGGCTCCGTTGTTGGCGACATCGGCTTTCCTGTCTGTAGTACTGGGGCTTGCACTCCAAGACACCTTAGGGAATCTTTTTGCGGGGATATCGATTCAAATCGACAAGCCCTATGAGATTGGGGACTGGATCGAGGTACACAGTGGGGGGACGGTGTTTATCGGTGAAGTTCAAGAAATTTCTTGGCGTGCAACGGTGCTTTGGGGAGTTGATGACGAAGTGATTATTCTCCCCAATAAAATGATCGCTCAAAACGAAGTATCAAATTTTTCGGCCCGACACCGGGCTATTTACCGTGGTCTCAGTATTTGGGTGGATCCATCCTCCCAGCCTGAAATGGTCCGCACTATTTTTGATCGGATTTTAGGGCAGGTGAAGGGCATAAGAAAAGATATTCAGCGGTGGGTGATGTTTCGTGATCTCAATCATCAAGGAGCTCATTGGCGATTGTTTTTTCCCATTCATCATTATGCGGAACGCCACTTTGTTACTGATGAAATCTTGTCCCTTGTGCTTCCCGAGTTGAAACGGGCAGGGGTTTCTGTTGCTCGCTTTCGCGTTGATGCCGATACGCAGAGTCGTGGGGATCAACCCCAAAACGCGGGGTAGTGACACAGCTTGGCATCAACCAGGGTGACCAAGTCTATGCTGATCCCGGTAGCCGGGCCCCGATAGTTTCTCAAAAAAGCGTCAAGGGTTTTGAGAATCCTCTGGTGTTTCCTCCAAGAGATCATGGTTTCGGGACGGTACCTGTCCTCAAGGGTTCGGGATCGTACTTCGACAACGTGGAGGGTTTTCCGGTCTGGTGATTCGAGAATCAGATCAATTTCTCCACGATATCCGCGATAGTTTCTGCCAATCAAGAAATAGCCTCGATTAAGGAACCAGGCTTCCACTTTGGTTTCGGCTTGGGCGCCTTGAAGGGTTTTGTTCATGGAACAAAACCGTGCAAAAAACAAGCCATGAGATTTTCTTGAAATTTTGCTACTGATTGAATTCGGGTCGGTGGCGCGAAGCCTTGCCATCTAGTGCGATCTCTACAAAAAGTTCTCGGTTGGGATCAATGGATTTAATCACCGTTTGGAACTCTCTACGGAGGTGAATGTACTTGGGGACGCGTCCGGTTTTTACCTGAAGTGCTCGGGCTTGTTGAAGGAATTGCGTGATTCCCATGGAGCCGATAAACTCAAGCCGTTTGCAATCAATGATCACGGGGTTTAATGAGAATGAGATCTCTGACTTGCGTAGGGCATCTTCGATGACTTGCAGGGCTGTGTCTTGGGTCTCGTAATCAATTTTTCCGCTGAGTGCGACTATGATTTGCGGACCGTTCTGCTCTAAACGAACTTTCATTTGCGTTTCCCCCGACCTAGACTCTTTCTTAAGCATGTCAGTCTCATTTTCAATAAACAATATAGAACAAATCCTTAGGCAAAAGTTTCACAGCATTTCCGGGCCCGGCGTGGCCAGGATCACGTTGTGCCCCACTCCGATTGGAAACCTTTTAGATATCACTTTCCATGGAATGTATGCCCTTGCCCATTCGGATGAAATTTGGGCCGAAGATACCCGTGTCGCGCAACAGCTACTGTCGGCCTATCAGCTTCCCCCAAAAAAACTAAAACGCGTGGATCACCACACTGGGGCGCAGGACTTAGAGCGAGAATTGAATCGGGTTCAGGTGCAAAAGTTAAATATTGTTTATATTTCCGATGCGGGAACTCCAGGGGTTTCTGATCCGGGCGGTGAAATCGTTGCGGTTGCCCGTAAGCATGGGGTTGCTGTAGCCGCGCTCCCTGGTGCTTCGGCACTCAGTGTTTTTGTCAGCTTATGGGGGGGTGAGGTATTGCCTTTTTGTTTTTTTGGGTTTTTCCCAAGAGACGATCAAGACAAAAAACACGTGTTTTCTCGAGCGCAATCCCCTGATCCCATGACGGTTGTTTTTTTTGAGAGTCCTGAGCGTATACGCCACACCGTCCGCTGGCTTGAGACAGAGTTGCCCCCGGGGTTACGTGTAAAAAAACTTTTTTTTGCAAAAGAGCTTACGAAAAAATTTGAAAAGACGGTGCAATTTGATTCCACTCAAGATCTATGCGCACAGTTCTTGCGTGAATTTGATGACTGTAGGGGGGAGTGGGTGTTTGGGGTTCAGTACTTTTGGGAAAAACAACCTCACGGAGACGACGAGCATAAAGAATGGGAAAAAACCCTAAAATGCCTCATGTTATCAGGGGTTTCATCTAAAGTTGCTGCCGCCCTTGTGCATCAGGAATACGGGATCGCAAAAAATTTGGCGTATGAAAAATCAGTGTCATTAAAAAAAAATGTTGAAAGCGCTGAATAGCGTTCTATTCTAAAAATGTGTGGTTGTGGTTGAGTCCATGGAAGGATTCACGATTGCGGGAGACAAATTTTCCAAGACCTCTTGAATAACCTTCAGGTGTGATCTTGAGTGAAGTCTCAGAGCTCGGTTCGAAACAGGATGATCTTCGGACCGAGCTTTTTTTTAACGTTTTCTTGAGGAGGGAAGCATGGAAGCTTCGGTTCAGGAAATCATCCCTTCGGCCTCTCAGAATCTTTACC
>JAIXVT010000154.1 GCA_027482725.1 Pseudomonadota bacterium
TCGAATTTAGGGTTGGGCACTCAAGTGGACGGACTGGCGTGGCTCAACTCCCGGTTCTTGGCCGAAATGGGACTGCGCTACAGTTTTGTGAATCATCAAAATTTTTCGGGGAATTGGTCCCAGTTCCGACTTGCTTTGGGGGCGGCATTGAACGAAGTGAAAAACATTACCGGCACCAAGCTTTGGGGGCGCGTGGGATTTAAATCGCAGAGAATTTCTTTGACCACGGACAGCACGGCACTCACCGGAGTGTCCTCCCTACAATCGGGATTTATCGGAATCTCAGGCGACTATGCTTTAGATTCAACGCTTACCCTTCACGGGGGATTGGACTGGGGACTGATCCGCAGCGAAAAACAAAACTCCCCCAACTTTGGCTCCCCCGAAGGGAGTACTGATCTCTCTGGATTTTTCGGCGCGTCTTACCGCTGGAAAGACAACATCTGGCTGAACGCGACGTTTTCGATTGATTACCTGCAAATGGATTTCGTGAACGGAGCCAATGCCGACCAAACTTTATTCTCGATCCTCCCCAGCGTCATGATCTATTTTTAGGGGATGCCCGCACAACCGTCATTGAGCTTTATCCGGAAAATTCAATCTCTTGTCCAAATACTCCAATCGCATGATTACGCTTATTATGTATTAGACGCACCCACAATTAGTGACGCAGAGTACGACCGCTTGTTTCGAGAACTTCAAGACTTGGAACGCGAACACCCTGAGGCCATTCAACCCGACAGCCCCACCCAACGCGTGAGCGGGAAACCCTTGGACGAATTCGAAAAATCCAAACACGGCGTACCCATGTTGTCCTTGGGTAACGCCATGAGTATCGACGAACTCCGCGACTTTGAGGCGCGAGTACGAAAAGTAATCGACGCACCCACAGGAGCCGATATTCCATGGTTTGCAGAACTAAAATTTGATGGGCTATCGATAAATTTGACGTATGAAAACGGCCTGCTAGTCCGGGCCGCAACACGGGGTGACGGTGAAATCGGGGAAGACGTCACGCTCAACATCAAAACCATAAAAACAATACCTCTGCGCCTCAACACCACTCAACCTCCCCGCCGGATTGAAATCCGTGGCGAGGTGATTCTCTTTAAAAAAGATTTTGAAGCATTGAATCGACATCAAAAAGAATCGGGTCAAAAAGAATTCGCCAACCCAAGAAACGCCGCTGCCGGGAGCCTCAGGCAACTTGATCCCAGCATTACCGCAACACGCCCTCTGCGCGCATTTTTCTATGGAATGGGAGCCTGTGATCCTCATGCCGAGGATAAAACGCTACCCCCACAAAGTTTAAGTCGGTACCGCGAGACCCTAAGGTCTTGGGGGTTGCCTACATTTGATCAGATTTGCAAAACGACTCATCTGTCCGACCTAGAGAAGTTTATCGCGCAAGTGGAAAGCGTCCGAGATGACCTCCCCTTTGAAATCGATGGCGTTGTCGTTAAGCTCGACAGACTGGCGGATTTGGATCGTGCGGGCTTTGTAGCCCGCGCACCGCGAGGGATGATTGCCTATAAATTTGCACCAAAAAAATCGGTCACACTGGTCGAAGATATTATCGTGCAAGTAGGTCGGACGGGAACACTTACCCCAGTGGCCTTGGTCACTCCGGTTTTTGTATCGGGTGTGCAGGTACGGCGGATCACCCTGCATAACCAAAGTGAGATTGATCGAAAAGATGTGCGAATCGGTGACCATGTCGTTGTCCAACGCGCCGGTGACGTGATTCCGGAAATCGTCGAATCCCTCAAAGAAAGACGTCGCGGCGATGAACGGAGATTTCAGATACCGGATCACTGCCCGGTGTGTGAATCCTTGGTCGAAAGAATTGAAAACGAAGTCGCTGTTCGTTGTGTCGCAAGGAATTGCTCGGCAAAATTTCGCGAGCGCCTCCGACACTACGCCATGAAGGACGCCATGAACATCGACGGACTTGGGGAGAAAATTATCGATCAGTTGGTGGATGAAGGAATTGTACAACACCTCCCGGACCTCTATAAAATTGAAAAACAAGATCTGATTTCTTTAGAAGGATTTGCGGATAAATCTGCATCGAATTTAGTCCAAGCGATTGAAGATTCCAAACAACGTGATTTGTACCGTTTTATCTTTGGTTTGGGAATTCGTCATGTCGGCGAAGCGACGGCTAAATTACTGGCTCAAGTTTATGGCTCAATTCCTCGTTTGGCCCAGGCCCTCCCCGAGTCCCTTACCGCAGTCGACGGCATCGGGCCAGAAGTTGCCAAGAGCATCCATGCCTTTTTTAATGACGAGCAACACGCTGCCGAGACCTTGGACTTACTACAGGTTCTGTCATTGAAAGCGCCAAAAATCACCGAAGGGGGTGCACTAAAAGGAAAAATTTTTGTGTTAACGGGAACATTGCCGACATTGTCCCGGGGTGATGCCCAAGCCCTGATCGAAGCGCATGGAGGAAAAGTATCGGGAAGTGTCTCTAAAAAAACGGACTACGTGCTTGCCGGAGAAGAAGCAGGGTCCAAACTTGAAAAAGCGAAACAGCTGGGCATCAGCGTGATCGATGAAGCCCAGCTGTTTCAACTGACGCGACAAGCGTCGTCTTAGAATCAGTTCGAGTTTATCTGTGAAACCAAATCTCCGACGATATCACCAATCGCATAAGGGACAGAGTACGGTCGTCTGGCTGTAGAATTGTAATCGTGTTCGAATCCGAGCTTGTGAACCCATTCATGCACAATGGTATTAGCAAGATCAGATACTTTGGCCCAACCCAAGTAACGCCCCGAAATGAAAAGCGTCGCAGTATTCCAATTGGTATACGCGACCGCACTTGACCAACGCCAACGGGGCCAATACACCTGCAAGGTCATATCCATCAATCCGTCGACGGGAGAAACCTTAGGATAGATCTCTGCAGCCTCCATGATTTTTTGATACACCTGCTCGTTGTCTAGCCCGTCGCTCTGCACGAATTGTTTTTTGCCCTGGTACGTGTGATTCAATACCGATTGTTTAAAATTTTCGGAATTGATCACTTGGTTTACCGCTACCACCGCTTGGTTTAAGAGTTGCGTTTGGCGTTGGCTAAACCCCTGAGCGTCATTCAATTCGACCTCAAGTGCCCAAGCAGGAAGGGAGACCCCTACCCACATGAGCAGTGCTATTGCTTTCATATACTGCCCTTTCGACTCCAAAAAACTTGGAGTCAATTTCTCTTCGGAATTGACACGGCGCGCATTTAGGGAAAATCGGGTACTCTCCGGAAATGAAGCAAAAAAAGCAATTCGTCTGTCAGAGTTGTGGACACATCTCTATGAAATGGCTGGGGAAATGCGGCGACTGCGGCGCGTGGAATAGTTTTGTCGAGGAGACGATCACAACAGGGGCGGCACACGATAAATCGATTGCAGCGGTCAAAGATCAATTCCGCACAAGCAGCCCTCACCCCCAGGTTGTGGCTCTCGATGCCGATTTATCTGATGGCACCGGCAACAAGTCACAGCGCATTCCTACAGGGTCGGCGGAATTGGATCGCGTTTTAGGAGGTGGGCTTACTCCTGATTCTTTTGTGCTTATTGGTGGTGATCCGGGCATAGGGAAAAGCACACTTTTGCTGCAAGTTGCCCAAGGGGTGCTAAAAACTTTGGATCGAGTCCTGATTGTAAGTGGGGAGGAATCCGTCGAACAAATTCAAAATCGAGCCAAACGTTTGGGAGTAGAGGTCGAAGGAAAGGCGTTTTTAGCTTGTGAAACCCAATTGGAGCGCGTGTTTGAAATCGTCAAGCAGGTCAAGCCACAAGTACTCATCATGGATTCGCTCCAAACGTTTGCGACGCAGTATTCCGAATCGGCACCGGGTACCGTGAGTCAAGTGCGTGAAGTGTCGTCACGTCTAATGACGCTCGCAAAAACCGCACACATCAACGTGTGGCTAGTGGGTCACGTGACCAAAGACGGGAGCATCGCGGGTCCAAAAATTGTTGAGCATTTGGTCGATACGGTTTTGTACTTTGAAGGGGATCAGGGACAAAGCCTGCGTTTACTGCGTACGGTAAAAAACCGCTTCGGTAACACCAATGAATTGGGGGTTTTTGAAATGACTTCGGAAGGCTTGGTGGATGTGCCCAATCCTTCGGCATTGTTTTTAAACGAGCGAAGTCACGA
>JAIXVT010000041.1 GCA_027482725.1 Pseudomonadota bacterium
CTCCATTAATCGTTACCGCATAAAGGCGTTTAATCTCAACTTTATGTCTGTCCCTAGCAAAGATTTTCAGAACTTTTTCTTTAATTTCATCCCTACCCTGCCCTTGGGTATAATAGGCATCACGAGATTTGTTTCCGGTTTCTCCGTTATAACTCCCTAAGGCTCGATGAAAAACCAAAGCCTGATAATCGACCGGAACTTTTGGTAACTCAGAAAATTTGGTTAAGTTTTTAGAATTTTTTCTATTATAGGCTCGAAGGACTTTTCGGGTCTCCTCAGCTAATTTTTGTTTAAGCAAAATTGCTCCATAAACAAGAGATGTCAGTCGTTTACTTTTAAGCTCTTCTTTTTTTTCCCAAATACTCTCTTTACCGCGCTCCTCAAGAGAGCTCCATTCCGGATGTTTTTCTTTGTTTACGTTTTTCATCAATTGCTCGACACAGCTGCGCTGACCTTTCTTATCAGAACCATCTACAATAGTGTCGAAGTAATCTTTAACGCGTGTCAGTACACCCTCTTTTTCGTTTTCTCCAAGAAGTCGCTCTACCTCATTAATCCCACAGGTTGTTTGCTGGGTTAAACTCGCAGCACCAGTAGGACTTGTTGCAAATTGATCATATTTCGACTCATGGCGCACCATCCCTGCAAAAACATAGGTATCTAAATCAAAACACTTGGCCACCCCATCTATCAACCGCGCTAATTCCTGAGGGTTTGTAACGCTCTCACATTCCCTTTGAACATTTTGTGAAGATAGGTACCGAGCCAGTTTTATTTCTGCGGTACCTTGCTGGCCAAGGTAAATGATTTTTTGATTTACCTGATACAACGGCATAACACTCTCAGAACTTACGTCGGCCTCTTGCTCAATGGCATCTAACATATCCTCATAAACCTCAGTATCTTGATTACAGTTTTCGCTGTAGTTTGCTGGGAACGCCGCCTGCCCTAGAGAGATCAAATAAAAAATGATAAGTGTCATGTTTTGGTATCGGAATAAATCCTAAAACTTTAAAAAATAGCTAATCAAATGGGTCTTAAATGACACATCAGGCATGAATCTTGACATTTTATTAAAACATTATAATAATATAATACATGAAACAACTTCCCATCACCTTGTTCATAGGACTCGCGCTGATCACATTGCCCTTCAAAACACTATCTGCGTTAACCCTTCAGGATCTGGCTGACCAGGTTCTCACCCAATCCCCCCACCTTAAAGCCCAAAAATCGGCACTCCAAGCCTCAGAGCAGCGCCATGCCCGCGCCCAAATGCACTGGGCTCCGCGCCTAGGGCTTAACGCAACCGCATTAACCACCAACGACCCTGGGGCAAACCTGTTTGGACGGATTGGGCAACGGAGCCTGGTATCCACAGACTTTTCCCCGGCACTGATCAATCAGCCCGGGTTTAACGGGTTTCAAATGGTAAATTTGGGGTTGAACCTCCCGCTTTACGAGGGCGGAAGGCGGACTCATGCGCTCAGTGCTACCGAAAAAGAAGTCAAAATACAGCAGCTTCAACTTGAAGCCACCGAGCGCGCGGTAATGAAAGACCTTATTTTTGATTATGGTGCACTCGTGATCGTGCAAGGTGCCGAACAAAAATTGATCGCATTAAAATCAACTCTTCAAAAAATCTTAGCTCAGTATCGGATTGGCAACTCCACTAACCCCGTGGGCTATTCGGGACAACTGGGGCTAAAGGGGGTGTTGAATCGGATTGAAGCCGCATTGCTCGGATTAGAGGTCGAAAAAAAATCGGCACAAATTAGCCTTAACCAAAAAATCGGTCAGCCCGGCCAAGCGCTTATCCCAAGCGAAGCATCGGTCACTGAACTGATTTCAAAAAATAGGGAATATCTTGATGTGCCACTAAACCCAAGCGACTTGAGCTTGGGAGACCAGATTTCTGAGCTCAAAGCAGAAATAACTGAGGTCTCAAAAAAAGCCGAATGGGCACGGTATTTACCGCAATTTGGGGTGTTTGGCCAACAGGGTTGGATAAACGGATCACGCAACGTGGCAAATGCCACTACTGCGGGAGTGTATTTACAATGGTCGTTATTTGATCCTGAACACTATTCGCGCTTGAGTGAAGCCGATGCGGAATCTAAAAAAGAGTCTTTTTTAAAGGATGCTTTTCAGGAAACGGTGTCGATTCAAAAACAGCAAATTAACGAACAAGAACATGCCTTAGAGAAAACCCTGCATTTGCTTTCAGAGAACGATCAAATTTTAGCCGAGCAAACCAAAGTCGCGAGCCGCCTTTATCAATCGGGGTCTATTACGGCGTTACAACTTTCTGAAGTCTATAATCGCCGCGCAGATTTTATTTTAAATTTTAAGGAAACCGAACAGCGTTGGATTCAAGTAAAATCCCAAAAACTTTTACTATTAAGCGAGAAAGTTGCATCCCATGTCCACACCCCATGAACAGCAACCCTTAGGATTTGCGGGACGCTTAGCCCAAGGGTTTCTTCACTCAAAGCTCACGCCGGTCATTGCTATCGGATCTATTTTGCTCGGACTCACTGCGGTGGTGCTTACCCCTAAAGAAGAAGAACCGCAAATCTCAGTCCCCATGATCGACATTAGTGTGGGCGCACCTGGACTTGAAGCCGCCGAGGTTGAGCAAAAGGTGACCGAACCGATTGAGCGCGCCATCTGGGGCTTAGATGGTGTGGAGTATGTGTATTCAG
>JAIXVT010000229.1 GCA_027482725.1 Pseudomonadota bacterium
GACATGTTCTCTTGGCCACCGACCACAACACATTTGGAATCGCCAAGAGCGATAGACTGTGCCCCAAGCAAAATGGCCTGCATCCCTGATCCACAAACTTTATTGATCGTGAGAGCAGGTTTTCCATCAGGTATCCCGGCAAAAATTGCGGCCTGACGCGCAGGGGCTTGTCCAACGCCCGCGGTTAAAACTTCACCTAAAATCGTTTCATCTACCCATTCGGGACGAGCCTGAATGTCGTTTAGCGCCCCTTTGATGGCATGAGCCCCAAGCTTTGGTGCCTCGACAGCGGATAATGAACCTAAAAAACTCCCTATCGGTGTGCGCTTCGCGCTGAATATTGCGATATCTTTCATGGGGAAACCTTACCAAGAGCGGGTGTTGAAACCAACCCTGTTTTCACGTACAATTTGGTCTAGTTTTAAGCTGTTTCAATGACTTTCAAGGAGTTGCCGTGTCTTATTCGTCTTTTCATTTACCGTTCCGTTTAGAATCAAAAATCGAAAGCGCTCGAGCAAAAGCGACGGATCTTCCTCACGATTACCTAAGACTCGTGGAACAAAGCGCAACGGAACAGTTCCAAGAAACACTCGCGGAATTTAGACAGGACTACCCGGAAGTTCAATTTCAAGCGCGGGGAGACATTAACGGCGAAGAAGTCATTTTGGGATTGTCGCTCAATTTTGGAGCCACCGTTTTGAACGCGGTCACGGTGTACTCGAGCGCTCCGTTTTTAGCTCATCAAGACCGACCTAGCTTGGAACAAACCTTAAACGCGGTCGTTGATGCTGCATCCACGGTCTTTGTGGCGCTCACCGAAACTCCCGAAAAACGCGATGCTTTGCGGGATAGGTCTTGGATGAATCAAGACACCACGCCCATCGAATGGACAAAAGTAGAAACCCATTTAAAGGACAATTTAACGGGTGGACCGGCCCTGTCTGTGTTTGTCCGCTGTGAAGGGACGAATTTTGTTTTGGAATCCGCAACAGAAGCGTGGTTAAACGCCAATGACCCTGACCGTACTGCAACTCCCGACAATTCAACTGGTTTCGGGGATTTTGATCAAGAGGCGGAGTCTTTTTTCGAGGAGCGTTTAGACCGCATCCAAAGTGCAAAATCCGGTGCCGCCGGTACACCAAACATGCATTAGCCCGAGAGCATTTGGGTCTTGACCTCGGTCCAAAAAATACTCAGACTCGACGATTTGTTTTCTTGAATTCTGTTTTCTTGAGTGCTGTTCTCGAGATCTCAATAAGCTCAATGAGATCGAGCATCCACAACACTAAAAATCCCCGTCATCAAACTCTTCAGATCCGCCTTTGCGTACCGATCCAATCAAAGAATCAATCGAATCGTTATCGTACTCGCCGTCATCTAGAGATTCGTCAAGCTCAAGATCACGGATCACTTTTGCAAAAGATGCTTCGGTATTCAAATCTTGCCGAATCATCTCGATATACTTATCCGGGTACTTGGTCACGAGTTCATCAATGTAGCGATTGAGCTTTCCTTCTTTGATGATCATCTCTTTACGCTTGATACGCTTCCAGTTTTTGATGTAATGCAGCCGACAGTAACCGACAGAGGTAGCAAAGTTTTCACAACCCGGCTCACGACACATTTTCTCTTCGGTGTACAAATTTGCGGGTACAGCCGCTTTTTTTACCGATGCCACAACGGCTGTCTGTACGGTTTGCAACATTGCCGAAGTCCCCGATCCGGCAACCAAAGCTGTTGTTGACTTTGACATCACCGCGACTTGTGGAGAATTCCCTTTAGACGGGCCAGGCACAGATTTTTTGGGCGGCGTTTGCGCAGCCCCAAGACTCGGCTTTCCTGAAACCGGCTTATTCCCAGGTTTGACCGGGGAGGACTGGGGTTTGGCGGGTTCAAATTTTTTTTCAAACTTCTTTTTTGCGGGGTTCTTGAAATTTACGGGTGCACGATTTTTTTGTTTCATGAAATTAGACTTAGCTTGTGGCGTTACAGCGGGTTTAGGGGACGGAGTTTTTGATCCGGGAGTTGATCCACTCCCCTGAGACTTTACAGAGGGTCTGACCAAAGACTTTCCTGCAGGGGATACCGCAGATTTTTGTTTTTTAACATTTTTAGTTGAAGGCTTGTTTTTAGACATGACTTTATTCCGGTTTGCCGAAACCCAGCGCTACGGTCAAGCAAAAAGGAATTAAGATTGACATAAACTGAAGAATCACGGAACCTAAGCCTCTTTGAAAGGATTTTAGGATCATGGCAGTCCCTAAGAAAAAAAGTTCTCGTTCACGTCGTAACATGCGTCGCTATTCGGCGGCCTACAAACTTGAAGCGGTAGCGGACACCACTTGTGCGTTCACGAACACCAAAGTTCGTAGCCATACGGTCTCCATCAAAGCGATCCGTGAAGGCTTGTACACGCCCCGTGCTAAGACGACCACCGCTAAGAACGCTTAAATCGATCTTGGTTTAAATTTAATCTATTTAAAAAACCACGGAGGCTTGCTTTCGTGGTTTTTTTATTCAAACTCTAAGCACAATGACTACCACAAATAAATGGGTTGGCCTTTTTCCTGGCCAAGGATCGCAAACTGTAGGTATGGGAAAATCTCTCGTGGAGAATTTTCCCGTAGCCAAACAAACCTTCGAAGAAGCCGAGGAAGCACTCAAGATAAAACTCCGCTCCATCTGTTTTGATGGACCAGAATCTGAACTGACTCAATCGGAAAATACCCAACCGGCCATTGTCACGACTTCGGTGGCCACCGCCCGAGTAGTGCGATCTCTTTACGGGATTGAGCCCGATCTTGTGCTTGGTCACTCTTTAGGGGAATATGCGGCGCTTGTTGTCGCTGGGGCGCTCCCGTTTGCCACCGCAGTAACTTGGGTAAGAGCGCGCGGACAAGCGATGCAACGCGCGGTTCCTGTAGGACAAGGTGCTATGGCCGCAATTTTAGGGGCCGAGCGGACGCAGCTCGAAGAATGGTGCAAATCCGCATCGGCGGCAACAAAAGAAGCGCGTGCGGCTTCGCCCGAAAAAGCCCAGATGTTTGCCGTTGCGCCCACCGTAGAAATCGCTAACGACAATGCCCCGGGGCAAATTGTTGTATCTGGATCCGTCGATGCCGTAGACCAACTTGAGACCATGATTAAAGCCGCCGGAGTGCGCGGCATCCTTGCGAAAAGATTAAATGTAAGTGCCCCGTTTCACTGCTCACTGATGAAACCCGCGCGAACGGAAATGGAAACGCTGTTTGCTCGTGATGCAAAAAAGGTTTCCGACCTCAAAACGGCCTACATCCCCAACCGCACCGCGCGAATCACACGTGAATCAGGCGTAATTCTGCCCTTATTGGCCGAACAAGTGGACCACCAGGTACGTTGGGTGGAAAGCTTTGAAACCGTGATGAGCGCCGGGTACACCCAAGCCATCGAGTTTGGTCCTGGAAAAGTGCTCCAAGGTTTAGCTAAACGGATTTGCAAAGGAAAAACAGAAATCAACGTGGTCAGCGTGTTTGACCTCGAATCCCTTACCCAAAACGAAGGACAATTGAAATGAGTACTTCAAACGTTATTCATCTGAATGGAAAATCGGCGTTGGTTACCGGCGGATCACGGGGAATCGGCGCCGCAATAGCGGAAACGCTTGGGCGTGATGGTTATCACGTGTACGTCAACTATGTCGCCAACGAAGCGCGGGCGATTGAAGTCGTAAAAAAAATCGTCGATGGAGGCGGAAGCGCTGAACCTCTCCGCTTTGATATCGCTTCGGAACCCGAAATCGTCAGTGCGTTTGAGTGGATCGCAAAAGCGCCACATGCACTCGAGGTTTTAGTGAACAATGCCGGCATCTCCGAGGACGGCTTGATTCTTCGATTGAAAAAAGAATAACTGGAACGCACTTTAAACACCAACTTGATCGGCGCAATTTTATGTGGACGTGAAGCGGCCAAACTCATGATGAAAAAACGATCGGGAGCGATTATCAACATTTCCTCTGTTGTTGGAGAAATGGGGAATGCGGGACAAGTGTCCTACTCTGCCGCTAAAGCAGGGATGATCGGTTTTACAAAAAGCTTGGCAAAAGAACTGGCTTCCCGGAACGTGCGCGTTAACGTGGTCACTCCTGGGTACATTAAAACTGATATGACCGGCGCTTTGAACGAAGCGCAACAAAAAGCAATTATCGACGGAATCCCCCTGCAAAGCTTGGGCGAGGCCCAAGACATCGCAGACGGTGTTGCTTTTTTAGCAAGCCAGAGAGCGCGATACATCACGGGGCAAACTCTGGCGATAAACGGCGGACTCTATATATAAATTTATTTAGTTTAAATATTAAGTGAAATCGTGTTTTATACACGTTTTTTTGGACTTTTTTGCCGTTTTCCTATATTTTTTAACCACACAAAGAAAGAGAATTTATGACGACTGTAAACATTGAAGAAAAAGTGAAATCTATTATCGTTGAGCAACTCGCGGTAGAAGCCGATAAAGTAAAAAAAGAAGCGTCTTTTATCGAAGATCTTGGGGCCGACAGCTTGGACATCGTCGAGCTAGTAATGACCATGGAAGAAGAATTCGACATGGACATCCCCGATGAAGAAGCTGAAAAAATGAAAACTGTTGCAGATGTCATCAACTACATCTCCGCTAAACAGAACGCAAACCACTAATTTTTTCCTCCATTAGCCTTTAAAAAACGCCTGATCGACTTTGTTGATCAGGCGTTTTTCATTTACACTCAAGTTCACTATGTCAGCAAAAAAACGCGTTGTAGTTACCGGTATCGGAATCATCTCTCCACTTGGATTAAACGCTAAGGAATCCTGGACAAATGCGATCGAGGGAAAATCCGGGATCGGGAAAATTTCACTTTTTGACACCAAGGACTGCGCTTGCCAAATTGCGGGCGAAGTAAAAAATTTCGAAGCTTCAAAGACCCTTGCAACTCCGCTCTATCCTCGCGGCAAAGACCATCCACCCGTGACCCAGGCGGTTCTTCCTAAAGAAGCCAAACGTATGGGGAGATTTATTCACTTTGCGCTGAACGTGGCTTGTGAAGCCTATACGGATTCAGGGCTAGATTCAGTCCGCAATGAAGGTAAACTTGATCCGACCGAAATCGGTGTGAACTTTGGCGTGGGAATCGGCGGCATGCCCGAAATCGAAGAAGTCCATACGGCGCTCATGGAAAAAGGATTCAAACGGATTACCCCGTTTTTTATTCCTCAGGTCATTGCCAACTTGGCGCCCGGTCACATTTCCATTTTACTCAACGCGCAGGCATCCAATTTTGCAACGGTTTCAGCTTGTGCATCCAGTGCTCACGCTATTGGAGAATCCACACGCATGATTCAGCGCGGGGAAGCCAAAGTCATGATCACCGGTGGTGCGGAAGCTACCGTGTGTGGTCTCGGCATCGGAGGATTTGCATCGATGAAAGCACTCTCCACACGCAATGATGCACCAGAAAAAGCATCTCGCCCTTACGATAAAAATCGTGACGGATTCGTTATGGGAGAAGGAGCAGCATGTTTAATTCTAGAGGACTACGAATTCGCTAAAGCACGTGGGGCGAAAATTTACGCGGAAATCACGGGTTATGGGAGCACTTCAGATGCATTCCACATCACACAACCCTTGGAAGACGGCAGTGGGGGTTACCGTGCGATGGAAATTGCAGTCAAAGACGCAGGACTCAAGCCTTCCGAAATCAACTACGTGAATGCTCACGGGACATCAACACCTCTTGGCGATGCCCAAGAAGCCAAAGCGATAGCGAGATTGGTTGGAGTACGTCCTGATTTTTTTGTGAGTTCCACAAAATCGATGACGGGTCACCTCCTCGGTGCGGCGGGCGCCCTAGAAGCAGCATTCACGGTAATGGCGATTAAAGACCAAATCGTTCCACCGACACTCAACTTAGACGACATGGATGATGAGTGCCGAGCAACCGGCTTAAACTTTACACCTCATCGCGCTGTAAAAACCCGTGTAAAGCACGCACTCTCGAATAGTTTTGGATTTGGTGGTACCAACGCTTCTCTTTGTATCAGCGAATACAAGGCTTAATTCATGACGCCAGAGCAATCTTCCCAGAACGATGTTCGGTGGTGGATCGGTTCAGACCATGCGGGGTTTGATCTGAAATCTGCGATTCAAAAACATTTACCGGATTACCCTTGGAACGACCTGGGAGTCTTTAATGCTTCGTCTGCAGATTATCCGGACACCGCCCATGAACTTGCCCACAAAATCGGCCCAAAAGACCTAGGTGTTTTGATTTGTGGCTCGGGTGTGGGAATTTCTATTGCGGCCAATCGTCATGCCCACATTCGGTGTGTGTTGGCGCAAACCCCCGAAATCGCAAAACTTGCCCGTGAACACAATCACGCTAACGTCGTCGCTCTTGGCGCGCGCCTCACCCCTTTAGACCTTGCGTTAAAAATCATTTCAACTTTTCGTGAAGCGACACCTGATTTTGACGAGCGCCATTTGCGCAGAATAAGGAAAATAAATCCATGAACGCTGATCACCCTTTCCATCAATCCCTCAAGAACATTGATCCCGAACTCTTTGCGGCGATTGGCCGTGAAGTCGACCGTGAAGAACAAGGTCTGGAACTGATTGCCTCAGAAAACTATGTCTCTCGGGCCGTACTCGAAGCCCAAGGATCAAAACTCACCAATAAGTATGCCGAGGGTTACCCTGGAAAGCGCTACTACGGAGGTTGTGAATTTGTTGATCAGGCCGAAACACTGGCGATTGAACGCGCAAAAAAACTTTTCGGATGTGAGGCCGCAAACGTTCAACCCCATTCGGGATCCAATGCAAACATGGCGGTTTATCAAGCGGTTTTAAAGCCCGGAGACACCGTTTTGGGAATGAATCTTTCGCACGGAGGCCACCTCACTCACGGATCTCCCGTAAATTTTTCGGGAAAACTCTATCGTGCGGTTCATTATGGGGTGCGACCCGACACCCAACTGATCGATTACGATCAAGTACGCGATCTTGCCCGCCAAGAAAATCCCAAAATGATTATTGCAGGAGCCTCCGCATATCCCAGATTAATTGATTTCACGATTTTTAAGTCCATTGCCGACGAAGTCGGTGCGTGTTTTTTAGTGGATATGGCACATATTGCGGGTTTGGTTGCGGCGGGATTGCACCCCTCGCCCATTCCTCATGCCGATTACACCACAACAACTACACATAAAACTTTGCGTGGCCCGCGTGGCGGACTGATTTTAGGTCAAACGGACAAGATGAAATCCATCAACTCGCAAATTTTTCCTGGGATTCAGGGAGGTCCCCTGATGCATGTGATCGCAGCAAAAGCGGTGGCTTTCCACGAGGCTCTGCAACCGTCTTTTAAGTCCTATCAACAGGCCGTGGTGAAAAATGCAAAAGTGTTGGCAGAGGCATTGATCGGTCTTGGTTTTGGAATCACAACGCAGGGAACCGACAATCACCTGATGTTGATTGACCTCACCCGATCTTTGGACGGTCAAGTGACCGGAAAAGATGCAGAATCCTGGCTGGATTTAGCGGGAATTACGGTAAACAAAAACACCATTCCTTTCGAAACCCGCTCACCATTTGTCACAAGCGGTGTCCGCATTGGTACACCCGCAATGACCACACGCGGACTTGATACCGATGACATGAAACAGGTGGCACGTTGGATTTTTCAAGTGATCGAGAGCAAGGGGAAGGATTCCGTTCTTGCGTCCGTTCGCGCCGAAGTAAAAACATTGTGTGCAAAGAAGCCGGTGTATGTCGCTCAATGAACTGCTCTACGACGGTGTTTTTGAAACTGAAGCTCAGCAAGAGGTCCGCTCGCTTGCCCGGAAGTATGCCAAAGACCGTGTGCTTCCGCTGATTGAACACGATGAGCTCCACGGGGTATTCCGGCCAGAAATCATCAAGGGACTCGGAGAGTTAGGGCTTACGGGGGTGAGCATCGACGAAAAGTACGGGGGAGCGGGACTCGGATCGCAAGAGTACATTGGTGTGATCGAAGAAATTGCGGCGGTCAGTGCCAGCTATGCCATTAGTATCGCCGTGACAGGTCTGCCTCAGATGATTCTTCAGACTTACGGAAATGATCAGCAAAGAAATCATTACATTCCTAGGTTGGCCTCTGGAGATGCCATTGGCGCATTCAGCTTATCTGAAGCATCAAGTGGATCCGATGCGGCTAGCTTACGGACGGTTGCGGTGCGTGATGGACAGGATTACGTGATCAATGGCACCAAGCTCTGGACAACCCAAGCCGATTCGGCTGACGTCATGATCTTAATGGCGCGCACAGGTGGCCCCGGAGCCAAGGGGGTATCTGCATTTATTTTAGAAAAAAACACTCCTGGCATTACCATGGGAAAACGCGAAAAAAAGATGGGACTACACATCTCCCACACCATGGAAGTCGTTCTCGAAAACGCGCGTGTCCCTGCAAAAAATCTGATTGGAAAAGAGGGCAGCGGAATGAAAGTCGCGTTGTCGGCTCTCGATAGCGGTCGCATCACTATCGCGGCTACAGCATTGGGTATTGCTCGATCAGCTATTGAAGTTGCGACTCATCACGCGCAAATCCGAGAGCAGTTCGGCAAGCCTATTTTAGAATTTCAAGGAGTAGGGTTTATCTTGGCGGACCTTTGCAACGCTTATGCCTCAGCGAAACTCATTGTGCAACGTGCTGCGGCTCTCCGAGACCTCGGTAAACCTTATTCGCTTGCTGCCGCCCAAGCAAAAACAGTAGCTACCGACATGGCGATGAAAGTCACAACCGACGCGGTTCAAATTTTGGGCGGATCAGGCTATACTCAAGATTTCCCCGCGGAGCGATTCATGCGCGAGGCTAAGGTTTTGCAAATTGTCGAAGGCACAAATCAGATTCAACGATTAGTGATTGCCCGGAGCCTGAAGCCAAAGGCTTGAAACCGATCTACGGAAACTTAATTTTAGGATTAGACTATGAAATTCCATCTTGAAGCTCTTAAGCCTTTTTCTTCGGCGGTACCTCGCGAACAAGGCAATAAAATTGTAGAAGCAACTCTTGCAGGTCTGATGAACGGTGAGGGCTCGGGGTTTTTTAATACCCCCGTAGACAATCACTTGAGTCATCTAGAAGAAACTCGAGATGTAGCTTCAAAATTTAACGGGAAAATCAGCACCGTGGTTTTTATCGGGATCGGTGGATCGTCTTTAGGTCCGATAGCCCTTCTCTCGGCGTTGGCTCATTTGACCCCAAAAAACGCCCCGAAATTTGAATTTTTCGAAAACCCGGATCCAACCGAATGGGCCTACCGCTCCGCCCAAGTGGATTGGACAAACGCTCTGGTTGTCGTGGTGACAAAGTCAGGGACAACTTTTGAAACCTTAGGACTTTTCGCACTTGCTCTCCAAGAATTAAAAAAAGCAAGGGGAGACACCGCTAAAGATTTTGTCGTGGCGATCACCGATCCCGCAAAAGGAGAGCTGCGGACTTGGGCGGAGAGCGAAGGAATCACCACTTTGCCGATTGCTCCCGCAGTTGGGGGTAGGTTTTCTGTGTTTACTCCGGTAGGTACTCTTGCGCTGGAACTAGCCGGGCTATCTGCACAAAAATTTTTACAGGGCGCAGCCCGAAATCGCTCCTCCTGGGCAAACGATCCTTTGTTCCGCGAATCTTGTGCGGAAGTGTCGGCATTTTTTGCCTCCCACCAAAGTAAATACCCGATTCATGTATTGATGCCGTACACGTCGGGACTCAAAGTGTTTGCGGCATGGTGGGTTCAGCTTTGGGCAGAGAGCTTGGGAAAAAACCGCAAAGGCTACACTCCGATAGCGGCTTTAGGTGCGGTAGACCAGCACTCGATTCTTCAACTTTTACGGGATGGGCCTTCGGACAAAGTCATTACTTGGATCAATGTCAAAGATCATGACAAAGACTTTACGATTCCCGAAACACCGGGTGCAGGGGGAACATTTAAGCTATTGACCGAAAAAACGTTGGGTCAACTTTTGCGTGTTGAGTTTGAAGCGGTTCAGCGCGTGATGACCAATCAAAATGCCCCTCACTTTTGCATTGAAATTACCCACCTGAGTGAAAGCACTCTGGGCGAACTCATGTTCTTTTATTGCACACTCACTGCCGTTCAAGGTCGTTTTCTTGACGTCGATCCATTTGATCAACCCGGAGTCGAAGAGGGAAAAATCTACATCCGTGATGCGCTCAAGTAGGTGTACCCTGTAAAGGGTATGTCTAAAGACGATAAAACAACTGTTATTGGCGGTAACCAAGCCACTTTGGTTCGGGAACTTGAACGTGCAAAAGATCAGCCTCCTTGCCTGATCATGATTCGCGGGACACCCCAAGGTCAGCGTTTTTTCATTGAAAAAGACGAACTGTTATTGGGACGGGACCCTACGTGTGATGTCGCTCTTGCTGATCATATGATTTCTAAAAAACACCTCAAGATCATCCGCGAAGGTGAGGTCATCAAGATCGAAGATTTAGGTTCAACCAACGGCACCCAACTCAACGGAAAAAACCTTTCTCCTGGGAATGTCCACAAGCTTGCAAAAGAGGACATGATCAAAGTGGGGAGCACGATCTTGAAGTACCTGCCCGCGGGGGAACTTGAAACCGTCCTTTACGGGAACCTCAACGCAGCGGCCACGCTCGATGCCCTCACCCAGTGTTTTAATAAGGGCTATTTTTTGGATGCAATCGCGGCTGAAGTCAAACGTTCCTCTGCTCTCGCCACGGATCTCACCTTGGTTTTTTTTGATCTCGATCATTTTAAAAAAACCAACGACACCTTTGGCCATGAAGCCGGAGATTTTGTACTCAAAGAATTCGCCAAACTGGTTCGATCTTTGGGACTGGATCAAAAATCTATTTTTGCACGCTATGGAGGGGAAGAATTCTGCATACTCCTGCCCTCTATGCCGCTCGACTCCGCAGCAAAGCTTGCGGAAAACATCAGAGGCAAGGTTCAACTTCATGAATTTATTTTCGAAGGAAAAAAAATTCCTGTCACGACGAGCC
>JAIXVT010000111.1 GCA_027482725.1 Pseudomonadota bacterium
AGAGGGGTCTGTTTTGGAGTAGTGTCTCGTGCAGCGTCCATAGCCATTTTTCGGGTGAGTTCGAAATCACGATGTTCTGGGCCGGTTTTTACAAGCTCGATCATTACACCGGTATCGGTGGGAATAAGCATCAAAGACTTAGGTTGAATCGGAGAATCAAGAGGGATAGTCCTCCCCAGGCTTTGAAAGGACTTAGTGGTTTCTTTTCCACCATGATCATCAGTGTGCTCGTATTGGTGTTCTCTTTGGGAAGAAATAGCAAGGAGAGAATCGCCGAGAATCTGGGCACGAACCTTGGATCGCTCATGTTCAGGGACCTTAACATGAAATTGAAGGGTATGTTCTGTGTTAAGAGAAGTGATATCTAGGTGAATTTGATCATAGAACGGATCTTCTGATGATGCTGTTCTCAAACTTAGGTCCCGCGATTGTCTCGAGTTAATTGTCTTTAACTGATTCCGCGCCATTTCCTCGGCTTTTTTAATTTCATCTAGGTTTTTTGAAAGCTGGTTAGACATTAAAGTCTCATGATTTTTTTTATTCTCTAAAAGTTGCTGTCTGGCTATTTCTCTCTGTTGTTCGGTTTCTTTTGTTCTTTGAGCATGAATTTTTTCTATCTCATTTTGTGTGTTTTTATGAAGTTCGGAGAGGGATTGGTTTCGGTGCTTTTGGAGTTCAAGGGCATTAAATTTGGACTCGGACTCAATCAGCGCCAACTCGGTAGCTACTCTTTTTTGTTCACTTTGGATTTTCTCGCGTCCCTCACGGGAAACACGGGATTGCTCGTCTTGAATTTGAAGACCTAATCGCGCATGCTCCAGCTTTCCTTGCTGGTCCATCCGTTGGGCTTCTTTATCTGCTTTTCTTTTCAAATTTCGAAGGTGATCATAACTTTGGTTTTCGAAAGCATCCCGTGTCTTTTCGTATCGATCTTGAGTTTCTTGAATGGACCTCTGCTGTTGTTTCTTTAAATTATCCAGAGATTCTTCTTGTTTTTCAGCCAGTTCGGTTTTTAGGCTATCGGGAGACGAGCCCGTGATACTGCTCGAAACTTTCATTTTTAGTGGTATCCACTAACTTTTTCGTGAAGATTGTTTTCGACCATATTGAAATAGGCCCGTATGAATGAGTTACGATCTTTTATCTCCAGCTGTTCAATATAGATCATTTTCTGTTCTATTGTTTCCAGTGAAATAAAATCATTCAGATGGGTGTGAGTTCGTTTGATCTGCAAAGAGGTTAGCTTAGCCACAGGCCCCCTAAAAGCATCTCGAATCCAATGATCCTGAAAAAGGACGTGGTTACCCTGTATACTTTGCGTCAAAAGGTACTCGATCTGAACGGTTTGCGGTTGACTGAGTGAGATCGCTTCCATGTGAACCCCCCTTAAGTTCAGACTAAAGAAGTTCTTGTCTCATGAGAAGATGTCAATACATTGAATGCGTTGACGTTTCTTCCTGCGCCTGAATAATCTAAAAGTATCGTCTCAGGATGAGGCGGGATTTGGGGAGTCAGCATGGCAAGGAAGCCGGGATCACGTAATAAACAAAAAAACCATGAAGATGGGGACGTGGCCTCTTTCAAGGATCACGATGTTGTCCAGCATCAATGTCTTGAATGTAGTCATGTTTTAAAAACCCATGAAAAAGCGCTTTTTGTCGAGGAAGAGGCGGGACGTATTTTTTGCTCTGAGTCCTGTATCGTTAACTATTTCGCACCTGAAATTGAAAAATTTGAGAAAAAGTACCAACGATTAAAAAAAACAACCGACCTCTCGGCGGGAGAGAGAGAAAAACTCACGGGTTTGCGCTGGGAATCCTTGAGTCATCCTGATGAAATATGGGCGGAACGCGCCTCCTCTGGTGACCATCGTTATACCTTAGTGAAGTCACATCGGACCGAATCGGACACGGTTTATTCTGTATCTGTGTGCTTAATGCTGAGAGGCGAGCCAAGCTTTTTATTCATAGCATTCTTAACTCGTGATGTTGATTTGGTGAGCGCATTTAGAGTGGGTGAATCATTGCATTCACTTGGGGATCTAACTCCAAAGACCGATTCTTCTCCGTCGGATCGATTGGCTTCTCCTTGGGAATCCATTGATGGACATCGCGCAGAAGTACACCGCCTTCGGGCACCGGGTGATATTCCAGAGTCCCAGTTTTTAAAGTTTCAAAAGTGGATTGAACCCACCTTACAAGCGCCCAATGAACTCTGGACGTATAAGATCGACGGTAAAACCAAGGGATACCATTTTATCAAGTACGTTCTGGATCCTGAGCCTTTTTGGTACGTTGTTATTGCAAAAGATGCTGTGGATGCCTCGCAAATCGAAATTGTCGATGCGTTTCCCACTCGAGATGCGAAGTTAAAAACTGCGTGTGAGCGCGGTAAACAAGAGGTTATTCCACTTCCTCAAGATGTTTCGGCATCTGCTGGAACGGACACCGTAGATCCTTTGGTTAAACGGCATTATCACTAATAGACAGGAAAATTATGGAAAATATAGATCCACTCACGCATCAAACTTTGGAATTTGAGGCAATACGGGCATTAAGTAGAGGTGAAATCGAATCCGCAAGAAAAATTTTTTGCGAAATAAAAATCCACTCTTCAGGTGACCCAAGAATCTTGGCTATGGTCTATCTTGGATTGGGACTATGCGAAAAATTATCTGGAAATACGATAACGGCTTGTCAGTATTTCGAAGACTCGATTCAGGAGAAGCCAACTTTAGCCGGTATTGAGAATGCGATTCAATGTGCGGTCGAGTTGGGTCGAAAAGATCTCATGCGACAATGGGCAATGATTGGACTTGATCTTGATACCCTTCCCGAGTCCACTGCTTTACGATTTAGAATGCTTTCGTCTCATGCTTAAAGCGAAAATACCCAGAACTGTAGCGATCAGCATAAGGATGGATTTCAAGTGATACCCGCCATTCAAAAAAAATGTATGTTGTGTATCTCTTAAAATGGGAACCTGGATGACGTGGGCTTTCGTTTCTTGAACGATTGTTGAGTTCCTTACCTCGCCCGTACGATCTACCCAAGCGGTAATCCCGGTATTAGTGGCACGTACTAAAGGTGTTCGAGTTTCAATTGATCGCATCTGTGCTAGAGCAAGGTGGAGGTAGGGTTCTCCATATTGTCCGAACCATGAGTCATTGGTGACATTCACCATGAGATGAAAAGGTCGATATTGGTGCGCTTTGACCATAAGATCGGGTAGTAGTGCTTCGTAACAAATTGTCGGAGCAATGCGTATTCCGTCAATTTCAAAAACTTCACCGCCTGGCCCGGCACCAAAAAATCCCATGTTCTGGAACAAGCCTTTGAGTTGTGGAAACGTTTCTGCAAAAGGGAGGGTCTCACCAAACTGGAGAAGCACCGATTTCCGGTAGACTCCTTCGATTGCGCTCGAATTTCTGCTGTGAATAAATAGCGCATTGTAGTCAGTTCCAAAAGCATCACGGTCGTATCCCCCAACCAGCATTCGGGTATTCCAGCGTATTTGTAGCTCGGGAAGGATATTGCGAGGATCGTTGTAAAGTCCAGGGACAGCGGTTTCGGGCCATATCACCCAGTCCGGCTTCGATTCTTCGATTGTTTTTTGGGTGAGTTGGGCGTAGCGACTGATTACGGTGTGGTAGGCACTACTTCCTTGATTCTGTTCGGCAGCAACTTTGAGAGGGTCGCCAATATTGGCCTGAATCAAAGCAATTTTCACGGATTTTTCTTCGTCGAGGGAGCGGACTTTCTTTAAGGTATAAATGCCGTAACCGGACCATAAGGCAAGCGCGGTGACAGCCATGATCCATTTTTTTTCAAACAAAGAACGGTTGACCAGCATGGCAAGGAGACTGAGCCCGGGCACTCCGCCAATATCAGCTGCTTGCGCAAGAATCGGGATCGAGGAGAAGGCATTACCAGAAAGATCTTTAAAGAGCTTGGGCCATAAGCATTCTAAACCGGTAAAAAGAACGGCGAAAGTCAGAGGATTCCGGAGTTTTTTGGGAATTTCTTTTTCGATGAAGAACGCCAGAGGGATGTGAATCTGACCCGAAACACAAAACAGCGTAAGGACGAGAAGTCCGATCGCATAGGGGAGCTCACCATAGGTTGAAACAGCGTGAGCGACCCAATAGAATCCTCCGAATCCGATTAACGTCCCAACCCAAGTGCCCAAGGTAAGACGTTGTCGCATGGAGGCGTGTGATTGTATTGCAAAAAAAAGGGGTATAGCCCAAAAGAGCTGCAAGTAACCAAAATTGAACGGTGCAAAGCTCAAGACGTAGAGCACTGCAGAAGTTGTGGCTAGGACAAACTGTTTTACAGTGGGGTTCACGGCGATAGGGTAGCACGTAAAGGGCTGATCGTCAGGACAATCCTTTTGTAAACAACCCCATTTGATCAAACTTTTCCAGAAATGAGTCATGGAGAGACTGTCTTTAGATCAGAAGCGGTTGATCGTCCAACAGGAAGTTCCAGTGCTTTTTTAATGTTAAGTACTCCGCCAGATCCAACTTTACTTACCAAATCCTCAGAGGGAGACGCTGTCGTCATCAGTGCTTTTTTAATTTGTTCAGGGGTGAGGTGAGGGTGTTTGGAAAGTAAAAGTGCAGCAGCTCCGGTAACAATAGCAGTTGCCTGGGAGGTACCGGTCAGATTGCCATAGCGACTGGCGGGTAG
>JAIXVT010000016.1 GCA_027482725.1 Pseudomonadota bacterium
GCGCTTGCGATTCTTACCTAAAAACAAAAATAAATGCCCCTCATATAACCCCGCACCAAAGCCCTGTCCGATCAACGACTGGAGACGATTAAACCCAGCCCGCATATCAATCGATTCCTGATACACAAAAACCCGCTGATTTACCCCAAACTTAAGCTTCAAGTGCGTTCCCCCGATAACCACTCTCGTAAAAACGCAGGACTTACGTTTTTGATTTCAACCGTTGCAGCTGGGGTTTGAACTTGCATGGTGACCGTTAAAGACTCCTTGCAAGGAATTGCCATAGATTCTTGCACTGCCTGTGGCTTGCGGATCTTTACAGGTAAGAACCGTGGTGTGCTTTTTTTGTTTGATTCTCCTTGTTTACTGGAGCCCAATTCAAGATCGTGTAATAAGAAATCCCCGTGCGCTTTGCGATATCGGCTTGGGTAAAACCCAGTCCGCATAATTCTCGCACAAAGCGCTTGATCGACTCGGGCCATGTCTTACGCTTGCCCGGCACCTCCGCTTTGTATTGAAGCACCATCTGTTCAATGTCTACGAAAATTTGCTCAGGGTTAACCACAGGATCGGACGCATTCATCATCACAGGATCGTCCACCAGGCAAGGGGGTCAAAGATAGAACCGGGTTAATGCCCTGGGTACGGTGTGTCTCTGGATTCCCCGGCCTATGTGGATCAATTGGAGTGGTTTGGGTCAACAAACAGTTTATGCGCAGCAGTCTCCGCGCTTCGTCAAAAAGATAGTCCAGAAGCCTTGCGTATTCTTTCACAGGCGCCGTCGTTCCTCAGTTCCAAAGAAAAAAAAGCTTGGGAGTATATAGGCTACAAAGGTGGACGGGAGCCCGGAGTCTATTCTGGGGTTTACTTATTAAAATTGAGGTTTCAGTCTTGGGGCTGTATTGCCGTTGCTGCGCATCACCGTAATAGCAATGTTAATGAGTTTAGGTTGTGGGATTTCGTTAAAAAAGCGTTGCACTTGGTCCAATCCCGACCACCAAGTGGCGCCAAATTTTTTATCGATTAGGGAACTTTTCTCCTCGAATAAATACGTATTTTTTTCCGGATTTTATTCGTTTCAAAATTCTTTTTGAGGCTAGTTCGGTTAAGTCCATCCGCGCAGTCTGATACGCTACTTTATTTTTTTCCTTTAGTGTTTGAATGTCCAATTCTGCGCCCGGATTTCTTTGCATAAACTCAATTAACTCCAGTTGTCTCTGATTAATCTCGTCACTTGTTAGCAACTGAGACTTCAATTTCTCGGCTTCTACCTGTTTTTTTTTTTTTTTTTTAATGAAGTACTGAATTG
Organism: Pseudomonadota bacterium; assembly: GCA_027482725.1. GTDB lineage: Bacteria > Bdellovibrionota > UBA1018 > UBA1018 > CAIMNF01 > JAIXVT01. The sequence goes on from JAIXVT010000016.1 coordinate 1,310, forward strand.
CGTTCGTGGCCAATTTCAATTTGTACGAAAGAAAATAAGTGATATCACTTTCGTCAGTCTCTACATATTGAAATGCTCTATCGTAACCAGGCCGCCAATCCATTTTCTTGATTTGAAGAGATATGGGAAGAAATTTGAACATCCAATAATTCTCTTTAATCAAAAACCAATAAAATAATGCGCGAGCCGATCGTCCATTTCCATCAACAAATGGGTGAATATACGCGAGGCAATAGTGCAAGATGGAAGCCTTTACAAATGGATGGATATAATTTTTTTCGGAATTCGCAAGTTCGTACAGTTGATCCAGTTGTTTTCTCGCATCTTTAAATTTAGGCGGAACATGAACGATTTCTCCAGTTAATTTGTCCGAAACTACCACATGGTCGTCATCATTCCTGAATCGTCCTTCATCCGAGGGATTTTCCATTGTATGAATGGTCAAAATCCTGTGAAGCTCTAATAAAAATTGATCGTCCAGTTTACGTGTTTTCCATTCCTCCAATCGAGCCATCCCCTGATAATTATTCAGAATCATTTGCTCGTCTTTATTTTTGGGTGCACGCTTTAGCTCAATCATTGCCTTCGCTACTTTGCGTGTTGTACTGGCGCCCTCTATTTGACTAGAAGAAATTGCTTCTTCGATAAGACCATTAATAATCAAGTGGTCTCTTTGGACTCCGTCAGGTAATCCATTAGGAGTAACAATAGTTCCAGAGGTATAGGAATCAATATAGCTGAGCGCTTTAAGATGATCTTTAACCAAAAACACAGAGAAGGGCCTCCCACGCTCATCAAGAATTGGTAAAACATCGCTGTTTCCTGTCCTGGTTATCTTTAATAACGCCCAAGCAACCTTAGGATCCACGCCTTTTGGCATGGGTTGATACCTGAACTTGTCCCAATGCAAATATTCACTATTGGCCCTATTGAATAGTTGAGTTAGTTCGGACAATTGAAACAGTTCAGCAACGCGGCCTGAGTTTTCTTTGAAGGTCTTTACCCAATCCGGGGGTTTTTCTATCATATTACTACTAATGTTACACAGCAGTGGTAATATGATCAATCATGATAACATATTGTTATTATTGAACTACTAGTGTAAGTAGATGTTAGTAGTAAATGATGAAAAGCCACTAACTACTAATTTTAGTATTTGCTAGTAGAAAACTAGTATAAAGGTTCAGTTGAAAGTGTCTGAGAACGAGGAATGTAAATTGAATCGAATCGTCGCTGACCTTATGTGAGACAGTACCGCTTTTAAAGTGCGTTCCTTGTACCCCACGGCATCCACCAATTTAAAAATGCGATCCAAGGTCAACTTCTGAAGACCACCCGATAGAATTCCTGTCGCTGCGGGTCGATTTTTAAGCCTAAATTTACTCTCTAAAAAGTCGGTCTTCTTATTTGGTTCGCGTGCCAGCGGTAAGTCCAAGCTTATCCGTCAGGCCCAGCTAGCTCCCGCTATTCAAATCGATTGATGAGATTCAGATCTTTATTTGCGGTTACATGAACGCCCCAACCCATTGAAGTTTTTACATCCTCAGGGACGACTTAGCGCAAGTGACCTTGTGGTCATCGATGAAGTGCAAAAAGTTCCAGAACTGTTAGACGAAGTGCACAGATTTATCGAGCTGATTTGGTCTAAGGGTAGGGAGTAAAGGATTGGAGTCTTGTACCGCGTTACAGCCATTCATTGGACTCTCTCATCGCTTTACAGTCCGGTTTTTGTTCATTGTTCCGAACATAAGTCCCGAGGTCGCGGTACTCCCCCAAGTTTGTCCGCCGTGGGCGGGGAGAGCATTTTTTCCGATTATTGAGCTGTTTTGTGTGGTTGGCTCTATTTAAACCGATTTGGAGTCTAAGCTGCTCTCTTTGGCACGGAAGGGAGTGATCTGATTTGTCATTGGGGGTTGTTCAGAGTTACGAACAACTTGTTCGGAACTGTGAAAATTCGCTCATAAATTTTTAAATTAGATCAAAATAAAAACAAATGAACAACAGTCGTCGTCGTCGCAAGAGCAAACACGAAAGTGTTTTTGCTAAAAATCTGGCGTGCCTTATGGAAGAGCGAGGGATTACCCAGCGTGCTTTGGCCGAAATGGCTGGAGTTCGCGTTAGCGTAATTCATGGGTGGGTAACGGGGGCATCGCCCTCGGACTACGGTGCAGTGCTGAAGCTCGCCAAGGGATTAAATTTAGATTTTCAGTTTCTGTTGACGGGGGAGAGCGTCTTAAACACTGGTGCGCTAGCTTTATCGGATTTATTTCATGTGGAAACCGATCCAAACTTGAGCGGAATCTATCAGATTGAAGCGAAAAAGTTGGTACAAAGAGCACTCGGAGTTTAAGCAGATTTCTTCAGTTTTTCATGTGGTTTTAGAGAATTTTTTAAAAAAATGAGTGGAGAAGATAATGAGCTTATTCAATTTATTTAGACCCAAAAGGTTTGATCCCAACTCGATAGTACCTATTTATATTCGGAAAAAAGCACTAGCCCAAAGGTCCCAATACGTTTTAGTTGGGTCATTGTGGGGTAGGCTTCACGCTTTTTTATTTGGAAAAATTTTAGTCCGAGTCGATACCAAGGGATTCAAAAATATTGAGATTGCCCTTTTAGAATGGATTCGATCAAAGGCCCAGTTGGATGGGTCATTAGGGAAGCCCGAACCATCTACAACGTCCTTAGGGGATACTGAAATTCAACTTGTTGACGGATTCAACAATCAGACGGTTCAGGAGCGAAATCTAGTAAAGACGAGAAATGAAAATCATAGTCATGGGTTGAAACCTTTTATTTCAAATGAATTGGCTTCGATAGAGGATAGGTTCAGCAAGAGTTCCAATAATGAACATTACCTAGATATTCTAAAGCAAGAAGTCGCCAGAATTGCAGATATGCAGATTCAAGAAATTCGTCCCTTGGCGGTTAGAGAATTTCTAGCTCGTCAAAAATGTAATCAATTCAAGGCAGTAAATAACATTGATCGAGACTGTGTCTTCAGTAGATCGATATGGTGGTCTTTCGCGTTAGTGGGTGGGGCACTACTCTTTGAATCGGCGTTGAATCTCTCATTTTTTAATACGGAGGGAAGTTTAAATGCCCTGTTCTTA